>CAXBHV010000454.1:0-6011 GCA_963974855.1 uncultured Rhodopirellula sp.
TGCTGAGCGGAAATTTTGGATCATCAGCAGTCGCGAAATCCTTGGTCCGATCCGGCACACTGCGATGCGGTCCTCGGTCTTGATTGACGGTGTCGAAACCATAACTTGCCGCGGTCAGCCCGACATGCCATTTCCCCGAGTGCCCGGTGCGGTAGCCATTCGCTTTCATCGCATCCGCCAGCGTAAGCAGATTCCGATCCAGCGGTTTTTGCAGATAGGGCGCGACAACCCGATCCGTCTTGCTTCCTTTTCGGATCACTCCCAGATCAACATGGGTGAGCCGAATTTTCGCGGGATGTTGCCCCGTGATGATCCCGGCGCGTGAAGGAGAACAGGACGGAGCGGGTGAATAAGCCTCGGTAAAATTCATCCCCGCCTTGGCTAACTTCACGATGTTTGGCGTCTCGTAGGGACACGGATCATCGACGTCATTGAGTTGCACGTCCTGCCATCCGAGGTCGTCTACGTAGAAGATAATAATGTTGGGCGGTGGCTCTTTGGCTAAGGCTGGCTGCACGGCTACTAGGCAAACGACCAACCCAAGCATCGCGAAGAGTGATATGCGTCGTACAAACATGTTGAATTTCTTCTGTATTCAAGGGGGGGGAGTGTTTGGTCAGAATCAAATGGATGGATTTGTGGACATCTTCTTTAGGGCTCAAACCGGTCGGTGCGAAACGGAAAGGCCGGTAGATCGGCGTCATTGACGAGGTTCACCTCTGGCTTTCCGACAAAGGCGTAGCGAACATACAACGGCTTTGCCAATTCAGTGGACTGCAAAACCACGCTCTGCCCTTGGATCGTCGCGTCCGCTCGAACCCACTTCTGATCATCATCGGCCAACCAAAACGCCTTTGGCGGGGAACCATCCGTTGTCTTTAGACCCTCGGCGTGTTTGAAATGGACGACTAACGAGTTGTCTTTGGTCTCGACTTTTTGAAAGACAGGGCCTTGAGCTTCGATTTTCTGCCCGAGCGTGTCGCGTGCGGCAAGCATCGCTAATCGCCGCCCAATCGGCATCTTGTCTTTCGGATGGACGTTCTTGATGTCGCCTAAGTCGATGGTGTTTGCAACCGAGGTATGCGGTAGTTCGAGAGCCTTGAGCTGCGATTCCCGCATCCAGGCCCACGAGTGCGCCGCTGGGTTATCACGAGGAACATTGGGTGACGTTTTCAATACGTTTCCGTATCCCGGCAACATCACGACTAAGAAGTGCAAATCATCCTGGTTCCATTGCTGGCGATACCGCTGCATCCATTGCTTCAGCACATCGCCATAAATACGCATGCCTGAGTTGCGGGAAAACCAAGGCTCTTTGACCATCCCGTGCATCGACTGTGTGTTACGTTCGCCTTGGTACCACACCAAACCACGACACGCATAAGGCGCAAGCGGATGCATCATCGCGTTGTAGATGATGTTGGATTGCCGACGCAAAAAGATATCCTCCTTGCCGCTCCAAGGTTGCGGGCCACTGAGGGTGGCGTTGATTTGAGCCTGCGCTTCGGTGTTGGCGTCAAACTCTTCCATCATGACTTTGAAATGGGGCACGGTTTCGGTCATGTCGCGGGGCATCCATGCTTCGATCGACGTGCTTCCCCAACAGGACAAGATGATGCCGACCGGAGTGTCTGCGGATGCTTGCAGAAAATGAGCAAAGCCAAACGCAACCGCACTATCAGGATAGCGATCGACCCACTGGCCTTCGCAACGCTCTTGCTCGGTCAACGCGACGCTGCGTTTGACCGTAAAGTTGCGAATGTTTTTTGTCTGTGGAATCAACGCCTTGACTTCGGGCACCGCATCGACACCGAACTGCATGTTAGATTGTCCCGAACAAATCCAAACTTCGCCAACAAGGACGTCGGCGCATTGCTGGTTTTCGATCGCCGAATTCAAATTCGACGAGACCGTCATCGTTTGCGGTTCGAACGAAGCGGAAAGCGGATCAAGTTGGATCATCCACTTGCCATCGGTTTCGACGTTGGCTTTTTTTTCCTGGCCCGCAAATTTCACGGTGACGGTGGCGCCAGGATCTGCGGTTCCCCAGACGGGAACAGGCGAGTCGCGTTGCAGCACCATGTGGTCGGTAAACAAGGAACCCAATTGCAGCTCGGCGATCGCGGTGCTGGGCACCAAGACGGCCATCAAGAAACCGCATGCGAGAGAAGTTTTCATCATTTTACCTTGGTTTTGGATCACTTTTCGGTGCATGTCGCTCTATTTCCCGCTCTTCCATAGTTTGATCGTATCGACATCGTTTTTTGATTCGTCGCCTGCGGTGCTGCGTCCCCGCATGACATCCGCTTCGAGTTGGGCGAGCAAACGTTCCGCCACTTCGGGATGGGTTTCGTACAGATTCGTCTCTTCGGCGGGATCGTTTTGCATGTCATACAGCTGAGCAATCGGGCTACCCTTTGCGGCTTGTTTTTCAGTCGGAGAACTCCAACCCCCCGACGCCTTTGCCAACAGCAGCTTCCATTTTCCCTGCCGATAGCCGAAGTGCCCGCTGATCGAGTGATGAATCACACCGGCGCGTGTCGAAGCAATCGGTTCGCCGCTCAGGGCTGGCAGAAAGCTAACGCTGTCCTCGGCACTGCCCTCAGGCAGTGATTGCCCCGTCAAATCTGAAAGCGTGGCAAACAAATCGGTCAGACAGATCGTTTGATCGCAGCTCGCGCCCGCAGCCACTGTGCCCGGCCAACGAACGATAAACGGAACGCGATGCCCGCCATCCCACAAATCGGCTTTGGAACCTCGGTACCCGGCACTGACGAGGTGTCCCTGTTTTGCGAGTTGAGGAATGCCGGCGGCTTTGGAACATCCATTGTCGCTGCTGAAAATGACGAGCGTATTGTCGCTAAGACCGTTCCGCTTCAGGGCAGCGGCGATTTGTCCCACACCGTCATCAGTCTGCATCACGAAGTCTGCATACGCACCCAGACCGCTTCGACCCTGCCACTCCGCCGTGGGAACAATCGGAGTATGCGGAGAACCAAAAGGCACATACAGAAAGAACGGAGAGTCGCTTGTGTCGTTACCGCGGTCGTCGATGTACTGGACCGCCTTGCGGGTCAGTCGCGGCAGCATGTTGATCTCTTCGTCGAGCTCGATGACTTCGTCATTTTCGATCACGCATTTCATATCCCGAGCATGATGGAATCCATGAAAGTAGTCGAAGCCGCGATGGATCGGACCGTCTGGAATATTGCTGCCAACCGGAGCCAGCCCCTTCTTTGCCGTTTTCTTGTTAAGTTCGCTGCCAGTGTCGGGATCGACATATTGAAAGTTCAAATGCCACTTGCCGATGATGCCGGTATGGTAACCCTGTGACTTTAAAAAGCTGGCCACGGTCGGTCGGTCTTCCGCGATCAGATTGGGCGAGAACCCTTGAACCACGCCGCTTTGCAGTTTCGTCCGCCAACTGTAGCGGCCCGTCATCAATCCGTAACGCGTTGGCGTACAGACCGACGAACCAGAATGGGCATCAGTGAAAATCATTCCTTCGGCAGCCAGTTTGTTGACCGACGGCGTCGCGATCTTTCCATGTTCTGGATTTAAACATTGCACATCGCCATAACCAAGGTCATCGCAAAGGATGAACACGATGTTTGGTTTGGTAGGCGAATTCGGTTTCGCGGCCGACGCATCCGTACCGTTCCAAACCAGTATCAGGCAGAGGACCATGATCGTAATTGTTTTATTCAAAGTTCTATCCTTGTAAGAGCCCCGCGGTCCGCTGGGCTGGACTGTGTGAATCACTGGGTATTGGCCCCGATACAACGGCGTTCGACTTGTGCGGTATGGGAAGACAGAAGAACTCGTTCCTTATTTTGCTAACTCGGTGACAAGTTCCTGACATCGATTGCGATACCTTGCAAGCACTTCATCGTACTCGGGATTGGAGGCTAGGTTGACCTGTTCCTTCGGATCGTTCGCGATATTGAACAGTTCTTCAAACACTGGTTGCTCTCCTTGGATCGACGCGTCGGGCAGATACTTCATCCGATCATGCTCTTTGGAGAAATAACGAATGTACTTCCACTCGTCGCTGCGTACGGATTCCATTCGTGGATAGCCTTGGTCTGTGAACAGATTTTCACAAAAAACTTCTTTGCGCCATTGGACCGGCTTGCCTTCAATCAGCGGCATCATGCTCTGTCCTTGGTAGGTATCTGGCACGGCCACGCCGCACAGTTCCAAAATCGTCGCTGGCAAATCCTGCCCCACCACCAACTCATCCACCGTCATGCCCCGTTGTTGTTCGGAGAAGCAGGGGGAATAAATAATCATCGGGATGCGAACGCACTCGTCATAGAGAAACGTCTTGCCACCAAGACCATGCTCACCGAGCAATAATCCGTGGTCGGAAGCGAGGACAATGATGGTGTTATCAGCGATTCCCATTTCGTCCAATTGCATTCGTAACTTACCGAGCATCAAGTCGATTGCTGTGACAGCGCGGGCCATCTTGGTCTTCTTACCCAACAACGCTGCGGGATTGGTCGTGCGGTAATATCCCATCAACTCATCCTGGCGAAAAACCTGTTCTGGCAACGGGACTTTGATGTTGGGATAACCTTCAGGGAACACGAAATCGTCCTGCACATCGTTGTACAGAGTGCGGTACATTTCCGGGTCTGTATCTTTTGCTCCCATGCCACCGATGCTGGACGCATGCGGCAGATTGAGATTCAGTGAAAGTGCAAACGGCTTGCTCTGATCTCGCTTGTGCAGAAAATCCGAGACGGACTGGTGAGCATTGTCAAAGAAGTAGTCCTTGTCTTTTCCAGGTCGCATGAAAGCCTCGGTCGCCTCGTAGAGTCCTTCGATCTGGGAGCTGTGCCGAAGATTCTTGAACTCGTTCCACTTCATCAAATCAAAACCGAGGTGCCCGCCCTTCATGTAGCAAAAATCAATGTTCTCCTTCATGTAGGCATTGCGTTCCTTTGCCGGTCCAATGGTGGCGTGATGCTTACCGATGTAGCCAGTGAAATACCCCGCGGCCTTCAATTGCATAATCCAGCTATTGTCAAACAGCTCGTGCGTGATGTGGTTTTTCGAAACGTGGTAAAAACCTTGTCGGTTCTTGCGTTCCCATTGGCCAGTGAAGAAGTTGGCACGGCTGGGGCCACAGATCGGGCTGGTAATGAAGGCGTGACTGAAGAAAACTCCGTCCGCTGCCAACTGGTCAATATTCGGTGTCTGGGTTACCGGATGCCCCGTCATGCTAAGCGAATCCAATCGCTGGTCATCCGTCTTGATGAAGATAACATTGGGCCTGGTTGATGAAGCCGGTGCCAAGTCGTGTTCCGCGGCGTGCAGCGAACCCGTGAATAGGGCGAAGCTAATTACGGCGAAACTGACGATGATTGGAAGTAAGTGTTTGTGCATCGCTTGACGTCGGTTCGTGTGGCTGATCAGTGGATTGGCTTAGGGATGGTGGCTAGGTCGTCGTGCTTGTAACCGCGAAAAACTTTGAACTTCACCCGGCTTGGCCAGCCTGAACTTTGTAACGATCCAATCCTTAGGACCGTCGGAACAATAAGTGACAGGTTTTCCCGTAGCGGAAGTTGTCAAGATTTTCGTTTTCCAGGCTGGTCGAAACTCTTGACGAGTTCCGCTACGTCAGTAATTACTCCGAAGGTCCTAAACATCCGAGGGGCCTTAGAAATCGGTTTTCTTGCCAGGGACTGGTGTCGCCTGCGTTGCATCGGCCTTGTGAACTTTCGTTCCATTATCTCTGCGGATTACGTCTCGCAGCTGCGTCAGCAATGCGGTTGATTCAGGTGAAACCGAACCGTCCTCATACATTTCCAAATTGATCGATAGCGGGTAGCGGTCCTGTTGCGTTTTCTGGATGAAACGAGTTAGTTGATCTAAGTTGTATCTGGGTTTCGAAATGGGTGTATTTGGCTCGATGTGACCCCACTTCTTTTCGAAGATGAAACATCCATGGCCCTGCAGTCCCTCCTGACCCCCTGCAGCAAAGACGCCGTCCTTCAGCCCGA
>CAXBHV010000455.1:0-6008 GCA_963974855.1 uncultured Rhodopirellula sp.
TTTCTTATAGGGCTTGTGCTAATTTAGCGTAGCGGAAGTCGTCAAGACTTTCGTTTCATAGTGTATGCCCCCCGAAACTCTTGACGAGTTCCGCTACGAAATGCTTGATAGCGTTGCCTTTCGGGGCTTCGCATCATTCTGGTCTTCGGTTTCCTGGGGCTTTTGCCCCAGGCTACATGCTGCCGCCACTGGCGTGGCTGAAAAACGCAACTTCGAAATTTTCGTATGGGGCTACATGCAGTTGCCGCAGCAAAGGCTCGAGAGACGCGTGAAACTCGAAAAACTGATTTCGCTGGTTGACTCTTGTCATCGACCAGCGAAGAATCCTTTCGGTTTGAACGGATTCCCTTTTGGAGACGAGAAGTATGTGGGCTCGATTGTTGTACGGTGCTGGACTCGCCCTGGTTGCTGCCCAATTGTTTGCGCAAGCTCCGATCTAAGATGCAAGATTGCTGCCGCGGCGAGTGCGTAACGTCCTCGTCCCCGAGTTTGCGTCTGAATTTGTTGCACAGCAGTTGCACTGCCCCCTAGTGCATCATCCAGTCTGAATTTGGGGGTAACAGAACTCGGGTGCGATCTTCAGATCGTTTGGCAAATACAACGAAAGTCTTGACGACTTCCGCTACGACCAACCCTAGTTGTTACCTAGAAGTTTGAAGCCTGTGTCTTCTAACAGTCGACGATCGCGGCGATGGCGTGCCCCAGAAAAAAATGGTTTCATCGGCCAAAGCTGCTTCCACGCCATTAAATAGGCGCCGACAAAGGTGGCTCCGTATTGCGGTTTATTGAGCTGAGTGGGTGGACGATAAGGCGAATTTTTCATTGCCGCTGTGAATCCATCGTGAGCGCCGCCAATGTATCGCAGATACCCACGTGCTTTGGCGTATTCAAATTCAGCTGTCATCCCCGCAGAAATATAGGCGGCGACGTCGCCCTCGAATTTCTCGTCGAGTCGATTCACCGGCCGACGCCCGAGTGTGTGATGTCGCTTGAGTGCTTGATGAGCCGCGAACAAATCCTCGACGTTCTGAATCCGAGGATGCTGTGTCGACAAATAGCTCGACGGGATCGGAAACGCCCCAATCGTCTTCTGGTTACCGGTGTTGATCTCACTGTCATCATCAAACCGCGTGCAGAACTCCGTAAAACTTTCTTGCAAACTCCAACTGCCATTCTGATCGGCATACACCACGGCGGAAACGGCGGCTGTCGACTCGGCTCTATTGAGGAACACCACGATCAAGCTTTTGACATTCGTGACCGCTTGCGGCAGAAAGAATGTCCCCTCGTTAGAAAAACCCAAACGAGTGAGTGATTCATGTACCTCGAAAAAACGCTGGCGGACGACTTCCGGCAACGGCTCGTCGGGTGGGACTGGTTCAATCGTTGGAAACGCTTCGGTGCGAAACGTCGCGAGGATCAGCAGCGGGATTCCAAACAAATAGAGCAGTGGAAGTCCCAATAAAATCAGCGTTCCGGTGGTGGGAAGTGAGTCAAAGATATCCATGTGCAGGACCGAGTGGATGAAACGACAATATTAGCCAATGAGACGGTTAATGAGATAGCAAGTTGTTTTTCGCGCCGCTGACGCTATTTTCGCGGAGCGATATGCGACTATGAAACCGGCTACCTTCGCCATTCGTCGATTAGTGAGGCCACAAGTCCAGTCCAGCCGGTTTGGTGATTTGCGCCGAGGCCTTCGCCGGTTTCGGCGTTGAAATACTCGTGAAACAACAAGCAGTCACGCCAATGGGGATCATGTTGCATCTTCTCACGCTGACCATAAATTGCTCGCCGTCCTTCGGCATCGCGTGTGAACAGCGAGATCAGCCGGTTGGCATGCCCTTCGGCGACTTCGGACAACGTCATGGTTTCTCGATCCGCGTCCGGTTCCGCGGGAACCCGGATGCTCTCACCGTAGACCTTTGAGAGTTTTCGCAGCGATTCGATCATCAAAAAGCTGGTGGGAAACCAAATCGGTCCACGCCAATTCGAGTTTCCACCCTTTAGCCAAGTTGTCGATTCCGCGGGATCGTACTTGACGGTTTGATCCCCAAACGAAAACGGATGGTCCTGGTGATGTTTTGACAAACTTCTTAATCCGTAGGGACTCAAGAATTCAGATTCATCCCACAAAACCTCCACAATCCGGCGAAGCTGGTCTGCATCCACAAGTGACAGCAAATGCACTTTCCCCTCTGAATTTTCGCTCGTTGATAGACAGGCCTCGGTCAAGTGACTGCGGTTTCGCATAAACCACTCTAGATTCGCTTTGAATTCAGGAAACTCCGACGTCCAGACTTCTTCGAGTCGTTCGACAGCATACAGCGGGATCAGGCTGACAAGCGAATGCAGACGAAAACGATGGTAGGATCCATCGGGATAACACAGCGCATCAAAAAAGAATCCGTCCTCTTCACTCCACAACTCGTAGTTCCGGCCCCCCATGTTTTTCATCGCGGAACCGATGTAAACGTAGTGCTCGAAAAACTTGATCGCCAACCCGACGTAGGTCTTGTTCTCTTTGGCCAGTTCCAAAGCGATTCGCATCAGATTCAAACAATACATCCCCATCCATCCGGTCGCATCCGCTTGTTTCAACGACGAACCATCGCTAGGCGGCGTGCTGCGATCGAATGTGGTGATGTTGTCCAAACCGAGAAAACCACCTTCAAAAACATTGTGGCCTTCGGCATCAACTTTGTTTACCCACCAAGTAAAGTTCAGCAAGAGTTTGTGAAAACACTTCTCTAAAAATTCGCGGTCTGCACGTCCGGTCTGGATTCGATCCATGTTGTAGACACGCCAGATCGCCCAGGCGTGTACGGGAGGATTGAGGTCACTGAACTCCCATTCGTAAGCCGGGATCTGCCCGTTGGGATGTTGAAATTGCTCAAATAACAGCAACCACAATTGCTCCTTCGCGAACTCGGGATCGACAAGCGCCAATGGGATGCACTGGAACGCCAAATCCCATGCCGCGAACCACGGGTATTCCCATTTGTCCGGCATCGACAAGATTCGCATCGAATTGAGATGCTTCCAATGTTCGTTGCGAATGGTATGGCGAGACGCTGGCGGCTTGGAGCGAGAATCGTCACCTTCGAGCCACTTGTTGACATCAAAATAGTAGAACTGTTTCGACCAGATCATTCCGGCCAGAGCTTGACGCTGAACGAGCCTCTCATCCTCGGTCGCTTTGGGTGGGTGTAGTTCGTTGTAAAACGTATCGGTTTCCGATTTCCGCTGCTGGACCACCGCATCGACGCCCGCAATCGCATCGGGGATGGGACGATCGGTCAATCGCAAACGAATTACCACCGATTCGCCCGCCGGGACGGTGACGTTCTCGTAATGCACACACGCCTTTGTTCCCACTTCGTCGGGGTTTACACAGGATTCGCCGTTGATTACGTGGCGATGAAAGGCGTCTTTGACAAACGGGGTTGGATCGGGACATCCATACATCCGCTCGCGGTGCGTTTCATTGTTCGTAAACAACGGTTGGCCGCCTGACTCGGCATACAAGTATCGTTTGCCGAGTGCATAATCAGTCAGCAAGTTGGACATCGGCGTTGCGGTCGAGTCGTCGGCGATCAGACACGCTTGTCCGCTGGGGTCTCTCGCATTTCGAATCGAGGGCGGCGGCCCCGGAACATCACCCCAAGACCAAGTGTTGCGGAACCACAACTGCGGCAGCACATGCAATGTCGCTGGTTCACTGCCACGATTAAAGACTTCCACACGGATGCAGATATCCTCAGGATCTTCCTTGGCGTACTCGACAAAGATGTCAAAGTAGCGATTGTCGTCGAAGATACCGGTGTCCAGCAATTCAAATTCAGGCTGTTCGATGCCGCGACGCTGGCTCTCTTCGATGAGTTGTTGGTAGGGAAATTTGGCTTGCGGGTATTTGTAAAGATATTTCAGGTACGAGTGAGTCGGTGAGGCATCGAGGTAATAGTAATACTCGCGTACATCCTCACCGTGGTTATTTTGCTGGGGCACGACACCGAACAAACGTTCCTTGAGGATCTCGTCTTGTCCGTTCCAAAACGCCAAAGCGAAGACGAGCAATTGGTAGCGGTCACAGATCCCAGCCAGACCATCTTCGCCCCAGCGATAAGCTTTGGATCGTGCCTGATCATGAGTCAAAAAACCCCAGGCGTCGCCGTTGCCGCTGTAGTCTTCGCGAACGGTTCCCCAAGCCCGTTCGCTGACATAGGGTCCCCAAGATCGCCAATTCCGTGTCTTTAAGCGATCTTCGTTCAATCGATTTTGCTCTGCAGAGAGCGGAGATTTTCGTGGACGGGAATGACGATCAGTCGATGTTGCTCGTGTCATAGAAGTCAGCCAAGATGAGAATCATGATGAACCACTTAAAAGCTTCACGATCGCTTATTGTAGACACTGCGTGCAAGCAGGGTTGCCCCTTTCCCGGCAACCTGGAATTTCGCAGAAAATGTTTATCCCCGAAAACGTCGGGCTAAAACCGGACGATTTCTTTGCCGTTGTAAGTGAACAGGGCCTTTAGAGTTTCAACAGCAATTTCTTTCGTAACAAACCGCACCGATCCATCCGCCATTAGCACGTGAAATCCACCTTGATGTGTATTGCCTAACTGGGGCAGCGGATTAGCGATATCGATCTCAACGTCCGCCGGCTTGGTCCACGGCACGGCAATCGATCGGTTGGTTTCCACCACCATGATCGTATTTGACAAACCATCGAGCACCTCTTGAAACTTGCGTTCGCCTTGCTCTGGAAAAAGAGTCTCCGGGCCGACGGGCAATTGGAAAACGGTGTATCCAGGCTCTGCGGGAACACTCGGATCGACGTAGGGTTGAGGCATCCGCGGCAACAGTTTCAAGTTGTGCTCACTGTCCCACGGTTCGTCCAAGTGGAACTGATCGTACAGGGCTTGCCCTTCCAGAAAGGGCAAGAGTTTCACACGCCAACTCAGCAGCGGCTTACCATCGGCATCACGAATCGCGCGGTCGGGAAGCGAACGGTTCAAGGAGTGATGATTGTGCATCGCCAGACCAATTTGTTTCATCCCATTGCTGGCCGTCATTCGGCGTGCGGCTTCGCGAGCGGCCTGGACCGCCGGCAACAAGAGTCCAACTAAGACGCCAGTGGTGGCAAAGTTGCTCTCAAGTTGGACGTTCACGCGATCACCTGATTTGGTAGGGCGAATCGCATCGGCCAGCTTGGTCGCAACTCGGGCAGAATACTTTATCGTGGCTTGGTCCACTTCCGTCCCCTGCAAAGCGCTCGTCATCACCATTTGCATCGCGGTATCGCGTCCAAAGTCGATCGAATCATTCAAGATTCGCTCTAATTCGGTGGCCGCGTTATCGTCTTGGGTGATCGCCGTCACACTCAAACTACCACCTAAGATTTGGTAGTCCATGTTGACGATCAATGCATCGGTTAAGTTTGCGAACTCGGTCAGCTCGCGAATTTCCTGCGGCATTTGGCTAGCATTTTGTCGAAGCAGTCCACTAACGATCGGCCGAATCCCTTGCATCGCAACCACTGCCGTCACCCCTTTTTCGGGCTTGATATCCGATACCAATTTCGGTAATTGCCCAGCATCGCCGCTGGCCTCCACCATTTGCGTTAGATAACCGCCTATCCCAACCATCAACGTTCTTGCATCCTTGCGGTAAAGCACGGTTCCCGGCGGACCATTGAGCGGATAAACAGAGATTCCATCGATCTGTTGCGGATCGGTCGACCGAAACAATTTCGGATTCAAATCGTCAATGCCGTAGTCTTGAGACAACTCGATCACGATGCCGCCTTGCGGGCCCGCGGGTCCAGGAAAACCAATAATCATCTTGACGTCGGAGATATGCAGAACATCGACGCCGACATTTTCTTTCAGATAGGCTTGAGCGATCTCCGTTGGAAACATCTCCATATTGGGATCACTGAGAATCCGATTGACCGGCACGAAGACGGCCGCAATCGCATCGTCTGGGATATACTGGCTCTACAGTGCC
>CAXBHV010000456.1:0-6005 GCA_963974855.1 uncultured Rhodopirellula sp.
CGCATTGTTACTTGGCCTATTTCTTTTGGTTGTATGTCCCATTGCCGGAGCGTCGGCCGAGCGCCCCAACGTCTTGTTGATCTGTGTTGACGACCTGAAACCGACGATCGGTTGCTTTGGAGATCCCGTTGCTGTCACGCCTAACATCGATGCGTTGGCAAAGCGTGGTGTCCGATTCGATTCCGCGTACTGCAACCAAGCGGTTTGTTCTCCGAGCCGTAATTCGTTGATGACCGGGCTGCGTCCACAAACGATCGGCGTTTATGACTTGCCGACTCATTTTCGGTTGGCGACATCCGAGTTGACGGCGAACGATCCGAAACGGGGGGAAGTGGTGACGTTCAGCCAGCACTTTAAAAACAACGGCTATCTCGCTCAGGGGCTTGGCAAGATTTATCACGTCGGACACGGCAATATCGACGACAAGGAATCGTGGAGCGTGCCTCTATGGCGTCCCAAGGGGCCGAGCTATGTGTTGGACGCCAACGTAAAAAACATCGTGCCGGATGCCAAAGGCAAAAAACGAGGTCCGGCAACCGAGTCGGCTGATGTAGACGATGAAACGTACGGAGATGGCAAGATCGCGTTGGAAACGATCAACCGTATTGCAGAAGCGAAACAGAATCCGGATCAGCCCTTCTTCATCGCCGCTGGTTTCTTGAAACCCCACCTACCCTTCGTCGCTCCCACGAAATATTGGGACCTCTATCAACCCAGTGAGCTGCCGATGCCTGAGGTGACGTCAGCGCCTACCGATGCTCCGTCGTACGCCGCAACCAGCGGAGGTGAGCTTCGCAATTACAGCGACATCCGAGTTAAAGGGCCGATTGACTCGTCCACCACACGTCATTTGATTCACGGCTACTATGCCGCGACAAGTTATGTGGACGCCCAGATCGGTAAAGTCATCGCGGCACTCGACGAGCATGGGTTCGCCGACAATACCATCGTTGTCTTGTGGGGTGATCATGGGTGGCATTTGGGTGACCACGGAATGTGGTGCAAGCACACGAATTACGAGCAAGCCGCACGCATCCCCGTGATCATCGCTGCTCCTGGTGCAGCTCGCGACGCTTCCACCAACGCGATGATGGAAACGGTCGATGTCTATCCGACGATAGTCGAGCTGGCGGGTATCCAGCCGGCATCGAATCTCGATGGCATCAGCCAAGCAGCGGTGGTTCGGGATCCGAAACAACACGTCCGCGACTATGTGACTCACGTTTACCCTCGGTCTTCACGACTTGGCCGTGCGATTCGCAACTCACGCTACCGCATGGTTCAATGGAAAGAAATCGGAGCGAAACCTGACTCTGCCGAGATGGAACTTTATGACTATGAAACGGATCCTCTGGAGACTCGGAACATCGCCAGCCAGTATCCCGAAATAGTAGCAACGATGAATGCGGAGCTGGACAAGCAACCCGAGCCTAAACCGCAATGGAAAAGTGCCAAGCAGCGGGCTGCGGCTGCCGAAAAATTGAAACAGGATCAGCAAAAGCGGGCTCAGAATGCCAAGTCGCGTGCGGGAATGTTCGCCAAACGCGACCTCGACAAAGATGGATTTCTAACGCTAGAAGAATTCTTGCGGTCTCAGCCCGATCCCGACGAGGCTCCGAAACGCTTTCCCAAGTTTGACAAAAACAACGACCAAAAACTTTCGGAAGACGAGTTTGTTCATCCGTAGAACTCGCTCGCCGCAGGCTTGTCCGTCAAAACTTTGCGATTGGGATCCCCAGTGAAGCCGGTGAAATCTTTAACCCATATTGGATTTGCGGTCCGAGCGATCGAGCCGCAACGAGCGTAATACGAAGACGTGTTGGGAGTGAGTTTTGAGGGATCGAGCAAGTTGCGAACCAACAGGTACGGGTTGCGTTTTACCGGATTGGCGATGTCCGCATCGAACTATTCGAATCGACTGATTCGCAAAGCCCGATCGCACGTTTTATCGACGAACTGGGTGAAGGGCTGCATCACCTCGCTCTCTTGGTAGACGATCTTCCCAGGCGAAGCGATCCGTTGATGAAAATCGGGCTGAACATGATCGATACCTCTCCACGTCCCGCCGCCGAACAAATGGATATCGCATTTATACATCCGACCAGCTGTGGAGGAGTTTTGACAGAAATGTGCCAGAGTCGCACGCGGTGATTGCCATCGATTACAATGAGGGAGGTTGGTTCCGAAGTTAGACTCAGCGTCGATGGCGCCCAACATGCTCGATCCAAAATGCTCTTCCACGCAATGCTCCACCGCGCCCAAGGTTGGGTGTTCCCAGTCCAGTAGTTCTCCCTCGCTGGACTCGGCCGACATCAAGCAGCCGACAAGTCAAAACGCAGTGGATTGGCGAGCCGATGACGATATCGAGTTGCAAGCGGTTTATACGCGGGATGAATTCGATTCTTCTTCATGTATGATGCCGGATCGTGATTTTCTGCTGCGTGGCGTGACAAAGGAATTCGGCAACTCGTTGACGATCGATCTTCGCCAGCGACACGCTCATCCCGATCCAGAACTGACGAACCGTGCTGCGTTGGACGATTTGCAGGGTGGAGTGACCTCGTTGGAATTGCGCTTGGACCGAGCCGTCCGGTCGGGATCATGGCAAGCGTTTGGCACGCTCAGCGATACCGCGAACGCCGTGCTCGGCGAGGGAACGCGAGGCGACGAGTTGCTCGGTGACGGGTTGCTCGGTGACGACGGCGTGATGCTTTACGAAGCGAGCGACTTTGACACGGCACTTGCGTCGGTACCGCTGGACCAAGCCGCAATTGCTCTGGATGCGGGAAACGGTTTTCTAGCCGCTGCGGCTTCGCTAGCGGCGTTATGGGGACGACGCGGCGTCGATCCGCTTCAAGCTCGTGGTGCGTTCGCTGCGGACCCCATCGGGACGCTCTCGCGAGAGCCATGGCTTGCCCAGCTACGAGGCAAGCCGCTGCTTGGGTTGTCGGATCTTGCGACTTGGACTTCGCGAACGTATCCCAATGTCACCTCTGTCGCCGTCGATAGTACAACTTATTACGACGCGGGCGGAACCGACACGCAAGAACTCGCGTTCTCGATTGCCACTGCGGTGCAGTATCTGCGTGCGATGACCACCACACGAGACTCTCGAACCGAGTCCTTGTCGATCGATCAAGCAGCCGCACAAATCTTGTTTCGCTTCAGTCTCGGAACGGATCACTTTCTTTCCATTGCCAAACTGCGAGCCGCACGCGTGCTGTGGACCCGCGTGATGCAAGTATGTGGCGCGGCGCCGCCGACGATGAAAATTCAAACATGCACAAGTTCGCGAGTGATGACGGATCGTGATGTGAACATCAATCTGCTACGCAACTGTGTCGCGGTGTTTTCGGGGCTACTCGGGGGTGCCGATGCAATCACCTCGCTTCCGCTTGATCACGCGATCCAGTTGCCGGATGAATTCGGGCGGCGGATGGCTCGCAACACGGTTTTGATCCTCAGCGAAGAAGCTCAACTCCGTCGCGTGGTCGACCCGAGCGGAGGCAGTTACTTTTTTGAAACGTTGACCAATCAACTGTGTGAAAAGGCGTGGACGCTGTTTCAAGAAGTCGAGCGACGCGGCGGCATGCTCACCTGCGTGCGAAACGGTTGGGTAGCGAAGCAAGTTGCACTGTCGGCTCAAAAATGGGCGAGCCAGTTTGCCTATGGCGAGAAAAGTATTGTCGGAGTGACTAAGTTCATTCACTCCGGCGATCGCGTCGTTCGACATGCACCGCCGGATTTGGATCGGCTGCGGCAAGAGTCAATGCGTCGGTTTGCTGAACATGGCGATGCCCACGTCGCAATTCCACTGTTTGAACATGGACCCAACCTAGCCGAAGCGATGTTTGTCGCGGCACAAGGCGGTGCCTCGATTCCGCAAATGAATCGCATGTTAGGGGATCAAGCATCCGCGGAGGTGTCACCATGAGTCCCGTTCCTAACTTTGCCGAAGTACCGCTTCGCAGTTGTACCACAGACAAGAAAGCGACCGATCCACAAGCAGAACGCTCATCGTGGGATGCGTTCTGCACGCAACAAAACGGATCGGCTCGACAAGCCGCGTTAGGGCAGGAAACCGACGAACCGATTCCGATCCGACCGATCTATACCGCCCGTGATTTGGTGGGCTTGGACCATTTAGATTCGATGCCGGGCTCGGCTCCATTTTTGCGAGGACCTTATGCAACGATGTATCGCCAGCGGCCATGGACGATTCGGCAATACGCCGGTTTTTCGACGGCCGAGGACTCGAATGCATTTTTTCGCCGCAACGTGGCCGCAGGGCAACGCGGGTTGAGTGTCGCGTTTGATTTGGCAACTCACCGCGGCTACGACTCGGACCATCCTCGCGTCGCTGGGGATGTCGGCATGGCCGGCGTGGCGATCGACAGCGTCGAAGACATGCGTATTTTGTTCCATGACATCCCGCTGGACAAAATGAGTGTCTCGATGACCATGAACGGCGCCGTGTTGCCGATCATGGCGATGTATTTGGTTGCAGCAGAAGAACAAGGAGTCCAACCCAGCGAGTTGATGGGGACGATTCAAAACGACATTTTGAAAGAGTTCTTGGTACGCAACACCTACATCTATCCGCCCGCGGCAAGCATGCGGATCGTGGCGGATGTTTTGTACTTCACGACTGAGCGGATGCCGCGATTCAATAGCATCAGCATCAGTGGCTATCACATGCAAGAGGCCGGTGCGACTGCGGATCTCGAGTTGGCTTACACGCTAGCCGATGGATTGGAATATATCCGAGCGGGAGTGAATGCGGGATTAAGTGTCGATCAATTCTGTCCCCGGTTCTCTTTTTTCTGGGGCGTTGGCATGGACTACTTTATGGAAGTAGCCAAGCTGCGTGCGGCTCGTTTGATGTGGGCTGAAATCGTCAAATCGTTCGGCCCGAACGATCCCAAGAGCATGTGTTTGCGGGCACATTGTCAAACGAGTGGTTACAGTTTGGTCGCGCAAGACGTGTACAACAACGCCGCGCGTACGTGCATCGAGGCGATGGCGGCCACCCACGGGCATACCCAATCGCTGCACACCAATGCGATCGACGAAGCATTTGCACTTCCCACCGATTTTTCGGCTCGCATCGCCCGCAATACGCAATTGTTCCTGCAGCTCGAAACCGATACCTGCAAAGTCGTCGACGCTTGGGGCGGCAGCTATTTCGTGGAACGTTTGACGCGAGATCTCGTTGATCGAGCCCAGCAACACATCGATGAAATCGAAGCGGCAGGCGGGATGACCCAAGCCATCCAATTAGGCATACCGAGACAGCGAATCGAAGAGGCGGCCACTCGAGCGCAGATGAATGTCGAGTCGGGCGCGAAGACGGTGATTGGTCTAAATCAATACCGCCATCCGTGCCAAGAAGAATTTCGAGTTCGCAAAATTGACAACGCAGCGGTGCTGCGGAATCAATACGATCGGTTACGGCAGTTGCGTGCCGATCGTGATCCGGTGATGTTAGAAAACAGTTTGGCAGCGCTACGTCATGCAGCGTCGGATCCCCAAACCAACCTACTCGCGTGTGCCGTGGATGCGGCCCGAGCAAGAGCGACTGTGGGCGAAATCAGTGATGCTCTCGAAACGGTCTACGGTCGCTACTCGGCTCCTGCGCGAGTCGTGCGAGGCGTCTATTCGTCCGGCACAAAACATTGCGATGCGTTCTCCGCAGTGCAACAGCGAGTTGCTGCGTATACCGACGCGGCTGGAATCGCTCCGCGGATCCTAATCGCCAAAATGGGCCAGGATGGTCACGATCGTGGTCAGAAAGTGATTGCATCGGCGCTGGCCGATGTTGGCTTTGATATTGAAATTGGACCGCTGTTTCAAACAGCCAAAGAAACCGCCGATGCAGCGATCCAGCATAATGTGCAAATGATTGGTGTCAGCTCGTTGACCGCCAACCATTTAACGCTCGTTCCGGAATTGCATGATGAACTCGTCCGACGCGGTCACGACAGCATCATGATCGTGGTCGGAGG
>CAXBHV010000457.1:0-5993 GCA_963974855.1 uncultured Rhodopirellula sp.
GTGCAAGGTTTCGTCAACCAGCCAATACATCGACGTCTTAGGCCCGCGGTTGCCGATTGACTTGCGTCCGCCGACGACCCAGTGGTCTCCCCAACGCGTGATCAGTGGACCGCCGATGTACCGATCCAAATCCTGGCGATCCCAATCTTGATAAGGCGGCTGGGAACGCAGCAGTTGCGCATTCGCACTCCCACGCCGGCCGATCGCGACCACACTTCCGTCGGGTTCGAACTGGAATGCGGTTTCGTCGCCCGCCAGCTGCTGAAAAACTGCTCGCTTTCGCCAGATCAATCCGTCGTCGCTTTCCAACATCAATGACTCGACCGATTGGCCTTCACCTCTTGGTCCCACAGCAAAGTCCGTCTTTCGTCGACCGCACAGGTACGCTTTGTCGCCAAATGCAGCGGTACGCCAGATGTAGTGCCCGAATGTCCCTTCTAACAAAATCGGACTCTGCCAGGTCACACCATCCTCGCTACACGCGGCATAGCCGAGGTGCAAATTCAAATCGTAGTCTTTGACTGGAATCGTCGTCTCGCCGCTGTACCACGTACCGCTGTAGACAAACAATTTATCTTGGAAGACCAGGAAATGTGGATCGCGCGTGTCACGGTGCTTGACCTGGAATCGATGGACTTGCTCCCAATCTTTGCCATCGTCGCTCGCCATGATGATGATCGACGCGGTTGGATGCACCATGTGCCCATCCGGACAACTGCGAAACGCCAAGTAGAGCTTATTCCGAAATCGCACAAGGTCCGTGAATGCATTGTGTTCGCCGTTGTGAAAGACGCGGCGAATATTCGTGACTCGGACTTCGGGCGGTGCTTCGGCGCGAGCGATGTGGCAACAGCAGACACCGACAAACAATAGCAACAGACAATTGGAAAGTTGCTGACGATTGAGATATTGCATATTCAAGTTGCTTTTCAAGTATCAGGATGCGGTATTGAGCCCAAGGCTGTTGGGGCGACTCGAAGCTAGCGAGACTTCGCTGCTGAGGAGCGGGAAAACTATTCTTGCAAGACGAATTTCTGGGCCCGTTTGCCGATGATATCACCGACATAAATGTCTCCCTCTGAATCGATTGCCATCCCGTGCAGCCAATTCACGTCGCCCGCTTGCTCTTGGCCATCCTGGCCCTTGGGGATGGTCCACAATTGAAGCAGTTTTCCGTTTGGGTTGAATTTCATTAGCACTTGATCTTTGGGTGGGCAACTTACTGGTGCACCGGGATAATCGGGATCGTTGATCCAAGGCATCGGCGAGGCGCCACACACCCAAATAGCATCGTCCGCCGTGACGTGGAATCCCCAGGGCACGATCACGTTATCCCAACTATCCAGCAGCACGCCTTGTTGATCGTAGATCATCACACGGGCATTGTTTCGATCAGCAATGTACAGTCGCCCCGTCGAATCGATCGCGATCGCGTGTGGCAATGAAAATTGTTCGGGCCCCGTCCCCAGGCTGCCCCAGGCTTTGACAAATTTCCCAGTCGCGTCGAAATGCACGATGCGATTGTTGCCGTAGCCATCGGAGACAAACACGTCGCCATTGGCTGCGATCGCCATGTCGGTCGGTTTGTCGAGATTCGTCTGATCTTCGCCCGAAACCCCGGGTGTTCCAATGGTTTGCAAGACCTCGCCCGTGGGTGAGAACTTGCGAATGATGTGCAAGCCGATGTCGGCAACCCAGATGTTTCCATCGCCGTCAATCTTCAGATGATGTGCTGTAGCGATCGAGTCGTCTCCCCAGCTTCGCACAAACTTTCCCTCCTTGGTGTAGACCTGGATGGGCGGTGTCGAACGAGTAAACACGTACACTTGGTCCTCGGCGTCGACTGCCACTGCAGGCACGGCCTGCCACTCGAATTCACTCGGTTTCTGTGGCCATGCAGGATCAACGCGATACCACGGAGCAAGATTGACGCGGGGATAATCAGGCGACTTCCCTTTGTCAGGCTCGGCCGAATCCCCGGAACTCGAAGCAGCGATAGAGTGAATAATCATGGTGACACAGGCAAGCATCTTCAGAGGTCGATTCATGTGATGGGGGCTCACAAACATTGGGTTAGGTAGGCATTGGGTTAGGTAGGATTAATCAGTACATTAATGTACTGGCTCGCGTCGTGATCGTGTGCGTCGATCACAGAGCGTTCAACGACAATCCGAAAATTATTTTTCGCTCAGTCCTGAAGCGACTAGCCTATTTCATACTATGTGACGGAGCTACCGCGCAGAACGGCGACGAAATCAACTGCCTTCGCTTGCCATTTTGCTGAAACAATTCGGAATGGCATCTTCCTCCCTTCAATTTCCCACCAAGTCTTTTCTTTAACGTGGCGGATAGTAAAAGGATGCAGCGCATTTTTCAGGCCGTGCCAGTTAGGTGAACTCGGAGCGAATTGTGAATGGAGACGAATCTCAGGCGGGGCGGTTTTCGCCGCATCGACCGACGGCAATTCGTACAGGGCAATAGGTGACGCGGACCACAAATCAGCATCGATCGCGACCGCCGCTAATTTGCAGTGGAGTTACAAAGGGTTGCTTGCGATGTCGTTTTGTGACTTTCTTTAAGTCCTGAACTGGACGGTTCGACAGGTGGCACCGGGCAAGTGTGACCGGACTACCGAAAGCCTGCCTCCGGTGCAGAAGCGATGGGGCCTAGACGTGGCATCCGGACAAATGCCTAGGGACATATCGCAGTCGTTGGAGGGAGCCGAAGGTGGCGACTCAATTAGATGAGTTGCACGGTTCTTCAGCCTCGGTTCGGCGTTACTTGGTAGTTCGAATTGTTGAGGGAACTAAACCAGAGGCCAGCTCGCCGGGTTGGGGAGCATCAATGTACAAAGTACTGCACTTGGGTAGCGGGGGAGCTTGAGTACACCCGGTGAAATGAGGATTGATCCGCCATGCGTTCCTGGCTCTCATTGATGCGGATTGCGACGACTTTTCGTCTGAGGGGACATCGGCCAAGTACCGCTAGTAGAAATGACGATCCCTTTGAAGGCGGAATGTCGGTTCCTTCCGCTTCGTCGACCCGTTGCTCCAACGTGGTTGGCCTCACCAGTTTCACGGCTTGAATCTCCGTCTCGACACAATAAATCATTCCATGCCGTTTGGTCCTCGCTCGCTCGCAATCATTTCGATCATGACGTTCATGATTGCCTCGCCAGCCGCCGCGATGCAAATTTTCGTCAAGACGCTGAGCGGAAAAACAGTGACGATAGACGTTGAAGCGAGTGACTCCATTGAGAACGTGAAAGCAAAGATTCAGGATAGAGAAGGAATCCCTCCCAACGAACAACGCTTGTTGTTTGCTGGCAAAGAGCTGGAGGATGGACGGACCCTTTCGGATTACAACATTCAAAAAGAGTCCACACTGCACCTTGTACCGCTGGGGACTGGGGGGGCCGGAGACGACGTCATCGTGATCGCAGAATCTCAGTTGGCCAGCTTGCATGCCGGAATTTCTCAGTCGTCGATCTCATTGGGTGGATTCCAGTTCCAGTTCTTGCGTGATCAAGTCAACGAGATCGTCAATTCGCAACAGGCGGGCCCCGTCGCTGGCAATTCGGTGACGATCCGTTCGCAAACCGAGGCGTCATCCAATGTACGGTTGGTTGGTTACGAGAGCCTCGCGACAAGGCATGCCATGCAACATGAATATCCAGTGAATCGGGATGAGTGTGGTTGCGGAGCGGCGGCACGCCATGGATGTTCGAATCAGGTTGATCGCGGTGGCTGGCTGCATGGGTATGGGATGGGCGGCCGAATGGACAGTCGTGGCGGGGGATCGGGATTTGACTATGCCGCAGGCGGTTCCCAGTTCGGTTTGTTTCGCTGGTTCGATGCGGGAACCATCGCGGGGGTATTTGGCAGTTTTACGAATCAAGATTTGTCGTTCGATGACCACACCCAAGCGGACGTCAACAGCACCCAGCTAGGCAGTTTTCTGCATCGGCACGATACAAGCGGCAATTACTACTTGCTGGCAGGCTCGGTCGGACACAACGATCACCAAACTTCGCGGCAGACTTTGCAAGCGGACTTCGACGGCATTCAAACCGGGCTGTTGCTTGAACGTGGATGGAGTCGACGATGGAGCAACATGATCGTGCAACCCGCCATCTCGCTACAACATATCTACTTGGGCCAGGACGACTATCGAGAAACCGGTCTGGGCGGGGCGATCGTCGATGACCAACACACCCATTCGCTGCGCAGCCGAGTCGGCTTGGCAGCACGATCGTCCTCTTCGCTGGCCTGGGGCGAGCAGTGGACGATCACGCCAACCGGGCGAGTCGACTGGATGCACGAATACCTCGACACGAATGCAGTTGTCACCGGAACGGTTGGCGGCGTCGCATTTTCGTCCATAGCATCGGATCTCGGTCGCGACTGGGCCGTTGTCAGTGCCGGAATCCTCGGAACCCAGGGCCAGCATTGGTTTGTCTCAACGACCTACGACCTGCAATTTAACAGCGACCAAATACTGCACATCGCTAGCGGCGGCGTCGGATACCAGTGGTAAGTAATTGGGAGTCAGCGTTGCAGTCCAGGCTTCAGGCAATGGACAACTTCAGCTTTTTTAAAATTGTCCACGAAAAGTTGACAGAGGCCTCAAACAAGTCCGACAGGTTTGATCCTATCTAATTTGACGTGCGTCAATACTGACGTACGTCAGACGCGACGTTGATGTTAAGAAAGTATGTGTTGATGGCCTAAATGACGTTTTTGCTGCACCAATGCTCGGGCAATTGCGTTGGCATCTCGTGATCGGACGACCAAAGACGTGCTGGGGTAGCTGAAGGGTCGAATCGTAGCAGAAGTCGCGTTTGATTGTCGTGAACCGCTGAACGGCTCGAAACTCTTGACGGGTTTGTCGACGTCGATGTTTTGTTCCGAAGGCCCTAACGCGACTCTTGCAAGGCTCTGGAGCGTGCGGCCCACGTTCCCACCGCCAGGAAAAGCGTCTGGAACGTGAAGGAGGTCGCGATCAAAAGGAACACCATGATGAAGGCAAATTCCTGTCCCTCGTAGATTTTCATTGGAACTTCGTCACTCAAGATGATTCGCCAATGCTGAGCCGTCCACAGTGCACTTCCTAGTGTCATCACGCCAAGAGTTCGGGCGCGTCCGGTTCGGCGAATCATCAGCGATCCTGCAAAAACGCCTAAGGCGTGAACCGGCAACGCGACGCCGCACAAAAAAATCAACAACTGCGGTAACCCCAAACTGACATTAAGTTGATCCGAAAACCGAAACCCAATCCACATTGCGCCTCCGATCGCCCAGGCCAGCGTGACCACACTAATTGCAATCACGGCCCAACCTAAACGAGGCTCCCAATCACCGTACCGAATGGCGAATGAGACTTTGTTCCACCAGCGTTCGCGGGTCGCTGCAATAGGCCGGTTGTCGAGTAGGCGACCAAGATCGTCAGCCAGCGCCTGTGCCGATTCGTACCGCGACTCCGGAGCCCTCCGCAGGCACTTCAGGCAGATGGCTTCGAGAGCGTTGGAAATATCCGGGCGGAATTGACGGGGCGACGGGACCGAGGCACTGTGCAGCATCAACACTGCTTCGGGAATCGACCCGGGGCGATGCGGCGTCGTCCCGGTTAAAAGTTGAAAACAGACCACCCCAAGTGAGTACACATCCGATTGTTCAGCAACGGGGCATTTGCCAAACATCGCCTGTTCAGGTGACATGTACGAAGGAGTTCCCGCCATCATGCTGGTCGACTCGCCCGAGACGTCGTCGATCGAACAGAGGCCGAAATCAGACAGCATCGGACGCAGCCCATACGGCGCGGAAAGATCGCGTTTGAGCAGAATGTTCTGAGGCTTGATGTCTCTGTGAATGATTCCTTGTCGATGCCCATGGTGCACAGCCTCGGCAATCTGACGAATCCATTGAGCAACCAAACGCTCGTCCAGCGGATCGCTATGCTGACCGAGCCAGTTACCCAAGTGACCCTCGCTTAAA
>CAXBHV010000458.1:0-5984 GCA_963974855.1 uncultured Rhodopirellula sp.
AACGCCAACGAACCCTCGCGTGATTGAATTCACCACCGCGATGGACGAAGGGCATTCCATCCACATCGTGCCACGAATTTGGCCCGAGCATGTAACGTGGCGAGACAAGCACGAGTCGCGTCCAGGCGTTGGTATCGCGTGGGCCGAAACGCATGGTCCGATTGACCAGAGTTTTCCTAGCGAAGCTCAACAGCGACTCTTCGGCAACCTCGACTCGATCACGATGTTCCCCGAGCAAACCATCTACATGCGTCACCGCAAAGGCGTCCAACGGCACGTGGTCGAGTCGTCCAATGCTGAGGACGATGCCGAGCGAATTATTCGCAACTTCGTACCGCGTGCCTTTCGCCGTCCCGTCGACGAATCCGAAATTGAACCGTTCGTTCGCTTGACACTCGATCGATTGCGCTCAGGCCGCACGTTTGAGCAGGCGGTGCGAGCGGGCGTCACCGCCGTATTATGTTCGCCGCAATTCTTGCTGATCAATCGCGATCCGCAAGTGGATAGCTACACGATCGCATCGCGGATGTCCTATTTCCTGTGGTCGACGATGCCCGACGAACGACTGCTTGAACTGGCTGCGTCCGACAAGCTACGCGATCCTAAAATTCGCAAAGCGGAAACTGAGCGGATGATGCGTGACGCGAAGATCCAGCGGTTCGTCGAAAATTTTACGGGGCAATGGCTCGACCTACGCGACATCGAATTCACCACGCCCGATGGCAAACTGTATCCCGAATATGATCCTCTTTTGGTCGAAGCGATGCTCGGCGAAACCCGCCACTTCTTTGCCCATGTTTTGCAAGAAGATCTCAGCGTCGCAAATTTCATCGATTCGGACTTTACCTTTTTGAATGAACGGATCGCGAAACATTACGGGATCCGCGGCATCCAGGGCAACGAAACGTTTCAGCGTGTGGAACTTCCACCTGACAGCATTCGCGGCGGGGTGCTGACGCAAGCGAGTGTGTTGAAGGTGACGGCTAATGGCACGACCACTTCACCCGTGCTCCGTGGCAATTGGGTATTGACCAATTTGCTTGGCCGCAGCGTACCGCCACCGCCGCCCGGCGTTGCCGCGGTCGAACCCGACATTCGTGGCGCCACGACGATCCGCGAACAATTGAGTAAACATGCATCCGTCGATTCCTGCGCAAGCTGCCACAAACGCATCGATCCAGCGGGCTTTGCTTTGGAACATTTTGATCCGATCGGCGGAGAGCGGACGTGGTATCGATCGCTCGGTGAGGGAGAAAAGATCCCCGACAAGCGACTTTCTTATCGCAAAGGCCCGTCGGTCGAAACCGCTTCGCATTTTGCCGACGGTCGTACGTTCGACGATTTCAAACAGTTCCGCGAATGCTTGCTGCAAGACCAAACGTCAATTACGCGAGCGATCACGAGCAAACTGTGCGTCTATGCTTTAGGTCGCCGCGTTACGCTTTCCGATCGCCGTGACATCGATGCAATCGTCCACCAAGCCAAACAGAACGACCACGGTTTGCGTTCTTTGATTTTGGAAATCGTCGCGAGTGACTTATTTCTGCAGCCCTAAACTGCAGCCCTTAATCGAGAAAGTCTCCCCTCATGAACCTCCGTATTGATCGCCGGCGAATTTTACGAGCCACGGGCGTCGCGATGTCGCTGCCGCTGCTGCAGACGTTCTCGGCAACCACAACCAGGGCTGCGGATCCACCAGAGTCAGCGACCGACCCGAGCAACGGTGATATCCGCCGCATGCTGATGATTTGTGCTCCGCTGGGAATCCACACGCCCAACCTGTTCCCTAAATCAGCGGGTCATCAATACGAGGTCACGCCGTACTTGGAACCTCTACAAAAGGTTCGCAACAAGGTTTCGATCGTGTCCGGTTTGATGCATCCGGATGTTGACGGAGGGCATTCGGCTGAGAAAAGTTTTTTAACTGGCGCAGCCCACCCGGGCCAGCCTAGTTTTCACAACACCATTTCGGTCGACCAATATGCGGCGGAACAAATTGGCCACCGCACTCGATTTGGTTCGTTGGTGTTGGCGGCGAATCGATCGAGTCTTTCGTTCACGCGTTCGGGTGTCCAAATCCCAGCCGAATCGCGTCCGTCACGACTGTTTGCCAAACTGTTTCTCGAAGGCAACAAAGACGAGAAGGCCGCTCAGATGCGACGAATCGAAGATGGCCAGAGCGTGATGGACCTTGTTCTTGAGCAAACTCGCAAGGTCCAGCGTGATGTGGGCCGGGACGACAACCAAACCTTGGATCAATACTTTTCAAGTGTCCGCGAACTCGAAGTCCGGCTCGTGCAAGCGGCTCAATGGGAGAAACGCCCCAAGCCCATTGTCGATCGCAAGCCGCCGACCGACATCACCGATCGTGCCGATTTTACCGGCACGATGCAATTGATGTACGACATGATTTTCCTGGCCATCCAAACCGATTCCACGCGGCTGATCACGATGATAGGCGCCGGCGGCAACGAAGTGGTCGCACTGGAGGGAGTCGACGACGGATGGCACAATCTCAGCCACCACGGTCGTGATCCCAATAAGATCGAAATGTTATCAATCATTGAAAAAGAAGAGATGCGACTGTTTGCCGAGCTGCTAGAAAAACTCGATGCAGTTCGCGAAGACGACAAAACGTTGTTGGATCAAACCGCAATCATGCTGGGATCCAACCTTGGAAACGCATCGAGCCACGCCAATACAAATTTACCCATTATTGCTGCGGGAGGCCATTTTAAACATGGCCAACATCTCGCCTTTGCTGCCGATTCGCCGCCCCCGCTTTGCAACTTGTTCGTCAGCTACCTGCAACACCTCGGACTCGAAACCGATCGTTTTTCCAGTGGCACAAGCACACTGACAGGTCTTGGATAAGCTCAAACGGAAATAAACTGTCGTCGATTGAAGCGTAGGCAGAGCGTAGGGCCGGTTCCTACCGGCCGTCTTTAACAGCCCGAGTAATGTGCGATTTATAAGGTGTGATTTTAATGAGGGCTGAATGAATGTAGGGTGAGTCAAGTTCGCGAAGTGACTGGTGGGTCGTCACAAAACCGACGAACTCCACGCAACAATTGATTTTAATTCAAAGTCTATCGCGAACGCCGACCCACCACACACATGGTTTTGTTTGACCCACCCTACATCAAATAATAAATCGCACGCCCCCGATGGAGTCGGCCGGTGGGAACCGGCCCTACTGGCAAATGGCATTACCGAAACATTGCATAACATCCAACGATGGATGCTTATTGTTCTTTCGCAACCTCGTACATCAGCTTGCCATGGTCATCGTGAAATTGGATTTTCAATTTCGACTTTTTCTTGTTGGGGCTGACCGAGACAAAAAGAAAACCACCCGTCGGTTCGTCGTAGGTATAGGGCTGCACAATTTTCCCGTCGGGATCGGTGCCTCGTTTTGAACCCGGTGGTACGCCGCGGCGTGAATTTTCATCGTTCAGCGCTCCGCAGCCAAACTCTTCCACCCCGCTCGGATGGATACTGTGGTATTGCCAATGGCGATCGCCACAGAATACCATCAGATTATCAATCCCTTGTTCGTTTGCCCAGGCAAAGAACGAATCAGCTTCGTGGCGAAACCCGCCAAGGTTTGTATGATTGTCTTTCTTGTACGCGTCGTCCGGCCCGACCATCGGCGTGGGGCTGATGATAATCTTCCACGCCGCGTCACTTTGCTGCAGTGACGCTTCGAGCCATTCGCGTTGTTCTTTGCCCCACAGCGATTTGTCAGGGCCATCTTCCATGCGATTCGGCGAGCGATAGTCGCGGCCTTCGGTGAACCACAATTGCAAGTCGCGACCAATACGGTGCGTTCGGTAAGTGGGCGAATCGTGATCATCGGCCGCATGAATCGGCATCTGCTCGCGGAACAATTCGATCCCTGATTGCGGCGTTGGTTTTTTCTCGCCCAGCATGTCCGCATCATTGAATCGGAAATCGTGATCGTCTTTGGACCAATATGCAGGCGTCTTACCAAAGAATTCTATCAGCCGGGGGAAACGAAACTGCTCGTGCCATTTCCGTCGCAGCTCAGGCAACTGCTTTGCCGCAGCGTTATTGGGTTTATCGTAATAGACGATATCCCCCGTCCCGACAAAGAACCTCGGCTCGAGCTTGCTCATCGAAGCGAACACGGGATAACCGAGTTGCTTGTCCTCCGCACTCGCCGTGACTGGACCGCCCCCATTGGACTTTCCGCGAACGAACGAATCGTAATTCATGCAGCTGCCCATGCAAAATGTGACGTCGGTCGCTTGGTCCTCGGCTGGCAACGTCTTGAATTCACGCACGGGACCAGTTTGTAGCGGCTTCGTCTCGGTCCCGATGTGAACGCGGTAGTAATATTTGGTATCGGGCAACAACGATTCGATCGCGCAGCGAACGACAAAATCATGCTCCGCATCGGCGGTCAACCATTGTGTTTTTTTCGACGAATCGAAGTCAGCATTTTGTGAATACTCAAACTGAACATTACCTTCGGCTCCAGGAACATCACCATTGTCGTCAAGCGTCGGTCCCGGTGCCCTGGTTAACCGCGTCTGCAACAGCACCGAGGTCGCCGTCGCTTCGCCCGCGAATTCCCCTTGCGCATGAAACGCCGCCGACTGGGCAACGACATACTGTGAAATTCCCAACGACGACAAAATCAGTGCAGTGGCTAAAAAATGGGTTCGGTTCAACATTGTGATCAAAACAGGTGTGAGTGAATTGAGTGGGCCCGCGTAATAGATTAATCGATTCCGATTCCAACGTCGAAGCCGGCTTCGATCAAAGTGAGGCAGGATCCTTAATACTCCATAATCAACCACGGACGGCGGACAGACGTTACACTGATTTCCTGCGTCCCGTTGCGGAGTTTGATCCCAATCGCGTCACCGTTGCTCTTCTCGGTAGTCATCACAATGTCTCAAGATCCGTCGCCCCAAGCCCCACCGCCATCTGACATTGCAGACGTGCCGCTACGTGAACGACTGTTTCCCCAGCTCTCGCTAAAATTTCTGTTAAAACTGACGGCCATCTGTGCCGCGATGATGTGGGCGTTTCGCGCTGGCGCGATGGACAATCTGTTCTGGGCGAAGTGTCTTAGCGTGGTATTGATGACGGCGATGGCATGTTTTTTTGCCTACGCCGTCATGTTTTGCATCGCCTATTTTCTGGCCGGAGTCAGCGGCGCGATCCTTGAGCCGTTTCACCAGAATCGGCCACTACCGCCCAGCCCTGGATCCGCTTCGCTCCACTCTCAATCGTCGATCCCCACGAAGGATAACGCGTGAACCCGCTCACTCGCCTTTCGCTGCTGGTCGCCATCACCTTGTTGGCGATGCCGGGCAGCGAACTTTATGCCCAGTCCGACCCTAATGCGCATTCATTGGCAACGCTGCCTGCGAATTTTCGCAAGGCAGGCTTTTCGATGACCGTCCACATGTCAAAAGTGGCCGGCAATGGCTATCAACCTATCTACCTGAGTTTCGCCAGTCCGCTGGGAAGCTTTGCCACGGATCGGACTTTTGACGTTACTCTGTCGCCTCGTGGGAATTCGACAAGCGATATCGACTTTAGCTACCGATTTCGATGCCAAGTCAAACAAAAGACAACCCTCGCACGATTTGTCGTTTATGTTCCCTACTACGTCCCCTGGGAAACGATCTTTATCGAAGTGCGAGACGACGGACGGACGGTGGAAGGTGGCAAACAAATCGCATTCGTCAATCAATTGACAGTTCGTCATGCGGACCAAAAGACCACCGTTGGCATCATTCATCCGACACTCCAACAACTCCCCGCATCGGGTTTGCCCGCGTTCCCGGACATCCGCACGCTGATCACGGTGTTGGGGGAGGGTCCGATCGACGAGGCTGCGGACGTGCCGCGACTTTCGCACGCCGAATCGCTGCAACGCGTCACTCAGGTCCAACCGGCGTGGGTTCAATTCCGCAACATCGCCCCCGAGTCGATGCATTCCTCGT
>CAXBHV010000459.1:0-5981 GCA_963974855.1 uncultured Rhodopirellula sp.
TCTTGTCTCGCTGCCAACAGGCGACTTAGTTTGGCGACTCGCTGCTGCATCTGTTTCAATTCCGCCTCATGAAGCTGTTGCCTAGCACGGAAGGCGTCGACCACCATTTTCCTGAGAAACACGCGAGCTCGCGGGTCGAGTGTTTCTGCAGTCCCCGATTGCCGAAGTTTCGCCGCCGCTGCTTGAGAACGGTCGTCCGCACGCTTCGCTGCCGATCGAAGATCTGCAAGGGCGTCAGCGCGATCGTCCGCTCGCTCTGGATTCGAAGATTTTGTGTCAAACGGGTCCGTCACGTTTTGTGCGGGTATTGCTGGCGTGAAGGCCACCATGCTCAACAAGAGCATTGCCAGTACCGTGCCGGTCGCGCCTCGCACGGGGGAGCGCCGTTGCACGACGTTGTTGTTACATTTCGTCATTATTGGTTCCAATCATTTTCAAAGCGAACTTCTAACTGCCGCAAGCCTTCGTTAACGCTTGCCCCTTCGACTGCTGTCATCCAGAATGCTTGCCAGGAGTCTTCGGCAAAGTGGTCTTTCACTTGTGTCGCCGCGTAGCGAAATAGCTCCTGCCGCCTTTCCCGTTGCCAGATCGCGGTCATGTCTTCACTTCTTTGCGGACTTTCTTGCAGCAATTCCCAGACAGCCGACAATCCCGTTCCGCGCATTTCACTTTCTCGCTGAATCATGTTAATCACTGCATTTCGGGTGACTGTCGCCAGCCAGCTGCGAAATCGTCCTCGATCGGTCCCCGATTCCCAGCGATCGGACGCGCGTGCGACGGACCAAAGCACCCGTTGGTGATATCCTCGGCGTCGGGCTCTTGCAGTCCACTGCGAGTTGCAAATCGGAAGATCAAAGGTTCATACAGACAAGCAAATTCGCTCCACGCCTGTCGATCCGCAGGATTCTGCAGCCGTGTAATCAGCGTTTCGCTCGTGTCAGGCCAAGGTTGCATCGTTTCTCCTTACAAGTAACACACGAACAGTGAGTAATCCTGACGCGAAATATCAAAACATAATGCGTTTCTACCGCTTTGGTGAGAGCAGCACACCGTGCATCGCGGTAGGGACGTAGTGTTTTCCCGTTTTCCTGACCGTTCATGGCAGAGGCCATTATTCCATCCAAACGGGTTACGGAGGGGCTGTGATCTCGATTCTGAACTGTCAACGCGTCAATACGACAATTTGCGTTATGCTCGAGAGCGTCAGCATGAGGACATAGCTTTTGTTGGTTCAAGAGCGAACACCTCGGTCGGATTGGGGCTGAATAAGATGCTCTGTCTCTAGACGTTCTCATGTCCCCATGCGTATTCCAAATTTGGCGGACACAATGCACCGTAGCTGGCTGATTTGAGTGGAACCGAGTACGCTTTCTTGGAATCCTTACGACGCTTTACGCCACTGATTGAAAACAAATATGAAGACGAGAACTCTTGGAAATAGCGGTCGCTCGGTTTCCGAAATCGGCCTGGGATGTTGGCAATTGGGCGCCGATTGGGGCAGCGTTAGTGAGTCGCAAGCGATGCAGATATTGGAAACGGCGTGGGACCGCGGCGTTACGTTTTTTGATACTGCCGATGTGTACGGCAGCGGACGTTCTGAGAAACTGATTGGTCGATTCATTCAACAGCACCGCGATCAAGTCTTTGTCGCCACCAAAGTGGGTCGCCAAAACTATCCGGGTCCGTATTCTGCCGAAATCCTCAAGCAACACATATGCGAATCGATCAGCCGTCTGGGGGTCGACAGCTTGGACTTGGTGCAACTGCATTGTGTACCGTCGGACGTCATGGCTGCGGGAGACATATTCGACTGGCTGCGCAAATTCAAACGCGAGGGATTGATCAAAAATTTTGGCGCGAGCGTGGAGTCGATGGACGAGGCAGTTAGCGTCCTCGAGCAACCAGAACTGACGTCTCTGCAGATTATTTTTAATGTCTTTCGCCAGAAACCGATCACTACTCTATTTGACCGCGCCAGGGCTCAGGGTGTGGGCATCATTGTGCGGTTGCCGCTGGCCAGCGGGCTGCTGGCGGGAAAGTTCACGAACGAGACGCAATTCGCCGACGACGACCACCGCAATTACAATCGCAATGGCGATTCGTTTAATGTCGGTGAAACCTTTGCGGGGCTGCCCTTCGAAACAGGGGTTGCCCTGGCCGACCAGATCAAAACCATGGTGCCGGCCGACATGACGATGGCCCAGTTTTCCCAGCGGTGGATCCTGGATCACGAAGCGGTGACCACGGTTATCACCGGAGCCTCCAGACCATCGCAAGTCGCGGACAACACCGTGGTGTCGGACTTGGGGCGGTTGAGTGACCAAACGCATCGACAGCTCGCGGAGTTTTACGCGTCGTCGATTGAAGCTGAAATTCGCGGCGTTTATTAAGATCCCTACGCTCTGGACCACCTCGTCGTCAGTTTCCTGGTACTAACGACCAGGAACGTCACTCGCGGTGATGGTCGACGAAAGCTGTTCAGTGAACAAGGTTATTACGAGCGTTGTGCAAGGTCTGCAAAACGAGGTCGCGCGAAGCGGGTGAATCGTGCTGGCCTACTGCTGGATCAATCGGTAGCTGAAAAGCTCCACCTGATGGATCTGCAACGCTTCAATCAGAATCCGTTCGAAAGCCGCGTAGCCTTCTTCCTTATGATGACTTCCGCACGCAAGTTGCCTCGGCTTTAAGCATGATTCAGCCCGCCAACTTCGTCGGCTCGTGATGGTCTTGGCATAAATGAGTTTTCCCAATGTCGCTGATCTCGTCAGTCTAACGCACTCCGATGCGTAATCAAAGAGACCTAGTATCTAGCAATGGCAGCGTATTCGCGAGATTGGATTACGATGTCCAATGGAAACAGATGCTTCCAAACGTCTTGTAGATCGAATAGACCTGGGTACTTGAGACCGTGGGTCAGCGTGATCGCAAGGCGTTCATTTCAAACCCGAACCGTCGCAGGAGCTGCGCACGCGCAAGCTCGAATTTACTAGGCTGGGATTTTATGAATTCTTACGTGAAGTCTACCAAGATCTTTGTTGGTGTCGATGTTTCCAAGGCGACTCTCGATATCTATCGCGCTGATACAAAGGAGGCGTTGCAGATTGAAAACTCGGATGAAGCCATCGCTGTGTTTTGTTTGCAACTTGAAAAAAAGAAACGAAGTGTAATGGTCGTGATGGAAGGAACTGGTGGCTATGAGTATTTGCTCGTAAAGCATCTTGCTAGTCACAAGATTGAAGCGGCTGTTATCAACCCGAGACGAATTCGCGACTTCGCGAAAGGGATCGGTTTGGATGCGAAGACAGATCCCATTGATGCCAAAGTGATCTCGAAGTACGCCGAGGTTGTCGTACCTAAACCGATGGCTACTAAGTCCGATCATGAGCTGAAGCATGGCGCACTGGTTGCTCGCCGTAACCAGTTGCTCGAACTGATCACCCAGGAGAACAATCGCCTCAAACAATCGTGGGATGATGACGCCAAGCAAAGCATCCGTGTTGTGCTCGAAGTGCTTAAAAAGCAGCTAAAACACATTGATTCGCAATTAGCCAAGATGCTCAAGTCAGACAAGGCAAATCAACGTACGATCGAGATTTTGCAGTCCGTCAAAGGAGTCGGTCCCGTGATGGTCTCAACCGTAATCGCTGAGCTTCCCGAGCTTGGTAAACTGAATCGGGGTGAAATAGCCAAGCTCGTTGGTGTTGCGCCAATCAATCGTGATTCTGGCAAAAAATCCGGCAAGCGATTCATCGGTGGTGGCCGGGGCCAAGTGCGGCGTGTGCTGTACATGGCAACGATCGTCGCAATCCGCCACAACTTGGCGATCAAAGCGTTTTACGCACACCTCAAATCGCAAGGTAAAGCATCCAAGGTTGCCATTGTCGCCTGCATGCGAAAGTTCATCACGATACTGAATCTACTGATCAAAACCGATCAGTTGTGGGAAAATAAAACGAGCGTCTGAATTGCTTCCAATCCAGACGCTCAACGTGGACGTCATTGACGCACCCTCGGCTCAGCTATCCCTGGCAGGTTGTGTCCCCACAGCGCCTGTTACGTTTCACTGAACACTTCCATGATAGTTCCGACTTGATACCGCGACCATGAAAACATCATTGAACACCATCGTCATGCCAAAAAAATCCCGGGGGTTTGGGGGCTGGCCCCCAATGCAGCGCAGTTCAAAGCGACAAGGGAAATCAAAATACTTCGTTTTGACACTTGACGAAATTAAAGACCGTCGCTGACCCCTTTGTTTAGTCTGACCCCTTTGTTTAGTCCCTAAAGCGTCTCCGGAGGGTCCAATGATTCTTGAACCGGTCAGCGAGCAATCCGGAAAGTGAAGAGCATCTTGTATGCGAATCAGGCCATGAGAAACGCACTCTGTTGGCAAGTTAGCGGACACAACGCTTGCAGATCGGCAACGCCACGCTGAAAAAGATCCCGCGGCCACTTTCGCCTCGAATATTTCCTGAGCTGATCAATGGGCCACGGCCTGTTCTACGTCAGAACTCCTGGGATGACAGACCCATTGCGGACCAGAGTGATCGGGCGTCCGACGTTGGCGTCGTATTCGGTTTTGGGATCGATTCCGATGTTCTTGAAGAAGGTCGCAGCAAGGTCATCGGGCGTAAATCCGTCACCCGCGGGGCCTTCCCCTTTAGCGTCGGTTTCCCCGATCGCCTGTCCTGCTCGCACGCTGCCACCGGCCATCAGTGCGCACATGGCTCGGGCCCAGTGATCACGGCCGGCTTCCTTATTGATCTTAGGAGTGCGACCAAATTCGCCCGTGACAAGCACGGCGGTCGAATCGAGCCGCCCTTGCGCTTTCAACCGATCTAGCATCGCCGTTAACGACTGATCCAGGTTAGGAAGTAACTCTCGTCCAAGCTGATTGAAGTTATCCTGATGTGTGTCCCAGCCTTCCAGCAGAACGGTCACAAAGCGGACGCCGGATTCGATCAATCTCGTCGTCAGCAGCATACTCTGTCCATACTCGTGGCGACCAAAACGATCGACCTCGCGATCCGGTTCAAGCGACAGATCAAACGCATTGCGTGACTTGGTCGAGCTGATGATTTGATATGCCTGCTGTGAGAACTGATCGAGACTGCGAACCGTGTCATCGAGATTCTCGTACTCGGCAAAGGCGGTATCGAGGTCGTCAACTAGCTTGCGACGAGCGCGATATCGATCCAGGGTCAACGTTCCATCAAGCGTGATGCCGCGCACTCGAAACGGTTGGCCGTAGCGAGGTTTCTCGCCAGTGGAAAGCGGGCCGTATTCAGCACCAAGATATCCCGGGCCTTCGACCGGTCGGTCGATCGATACAAACGAAGGCAAATCGGGAACCCCAGGAAACTCCTTGCTGACGACCGAACCGTACATCGGGTAGTCCACCACCGGTGTCGGCAGGTTGCCGGTCATCAGATAGCGAGTCCCCAAGCCGTGATCGGCAAGACTGTGCGAGATGCCCCGGACCACGGTATAGTCCGCTGCACTGCGAGCCAGTTTGGGAAGATGCTCGCAGATCTGAACCCCCGGTACGGACGTGCGAATCGGCTGAAACAGACCTCGGTATTCGGCCGCTGCATTCGGCTTCATGTCGAATGTGTCCATGTGCGATGGCCCTCCACCGAGGAACACCAATACGGCGGATCGACCTTCGTCGACCTGACCTGCGGCGGCGGCAGAACGCAGATAATTCCCCAGGGTCAGGCTTGCTCCAATGGAGCCAACCTGGAGAAAACTTCGGCGCGAGATTGTCATCTTAAACTCCAGCGGGAGAGGGTTTCTTAAACTTCAGCGGATCAGCAGAAACTCTTTTGTATTCAGCAGCGCCCACAGCAAGTCCTGCATCCCTTCGACCACCGATGTCGACTGGCTGAGATGGACGATGCTACGTTCAAATTCCGTCTCGGTCGGCTGGCGACCGAGTGATCTTAACCATGCTTCCTCAATCAACTCGCGTAGTGGCAGGG
>CAXBHV010000460.1:0-5962 GCA_963974855.1 uncultured Rhodopirellula sp.
CACGGTACGCTGTTGTTGGTCAGCGTGACATTGTTCCCATTGTGGTTGAACATGATTCCGTTGTCCGCTTTGGCGGCAATCCTGATGGTCACCGGTTTTAAATTGGTCAGTCCGTCGGTTGTGAAGCGGATGTGGAGCGAGGGGCGATATCAATTCGTCCCGTTCGTGGTGACCGTTGTCGCGATCGTACTGACCGATTTGCTGGTCGGCGTCCTGATTGGCCTGGCGGTTAGCATCAGTTTCATCCTGAATAGCAACGTTCGTCGCCCGCTGAGAGAGATTGTCGAAAAACAACTTGGTGGTGATGTGCTGCATGTGCAACTGGCCAATCAAGTCAGCTTTCTCAATCGCGCGGCTCTATTGAGGATTTTCAACAAATTGCCTCGCGGTGGAAAGTTATTACTCAACGCCCACGCGAGCGATTACATCGACCCCGATATTCTGGACCTTATCCGTGACTACAAAGAGAAGACCGCGCCCGCGCGAGGTGTTGAGCTGAGTCTGGTCGGATTTCGGAAAAAGTATCGCTTACAGGACCAGATTGAGTATACCGAGCATGCGACTCGGGACTTGCAATCCGCGTTGACACCGGCGGCAGTGCTGGAGATTCTCAAAGACGGCAATCATCGTTTTCGCTCAGGCCAGCGACTGACTCGCAACTTCATTCGTCAAGTCGACGCGACCGCCGAGGGGCAGCATCCGATGGCGGTGATCCTCAGTTGCATCGATTCACGTACGCCAGCGGAATTGATTTTTGACTTAGGCGTTGGTGACGTCTTTAGCGTTCGAGGCGCCGGAAATGTGCTCAGCCGTAACGTGATCGGAAGTATCGAATTCGGTTGCGCGGTAGCTGGTTCCAAATTGATTGTGGTGATGGGACACAGTCGTTGCGGTGCGGTCACGGCCACGGTTGATCTGTGCTGCAATGGCAAGCAATCGCTCAAGGTAGACGACTGTGAACACCTCAACGATATCGTTGCCGAAATCAAACGGTCGATTGACCAACGACAATGCAAATTGGCTGTTACGGCGTCGGAATCCGAAAAGCGAGCGTTCGTCGACGATGTATCGCGGTTGAATGTTATGCGTGTCGTTCAACAACTGCGTCAACAAAGCCGCTCGCTTGAGAATCTAGTTCGTGAAGGAACGATTGCCATCGTCGGAGCGATGTACAACGTCGCCAGCGGTGAGGTCGAGTTTCTCGGCGATGCGGAAACACTAAGAAGCCGATCGCTTGTCCGACCGCGACGTGTCCCGGATGCCTTTGACAAAGCCTAACTTTTCCCCTTTTCTTGCGGAGCACACGTAGTTGTCACAGGCCATGAACGCAATACGCCCCGAGCGTCCTATCAGATACCTCAAGATTGCAAAGCGGATTGTGCCGCTGGCGTTTCTTATCTATCTGCTGCCAAAGGTGATGCTTGCCTACTTCGTCTGTGGAATCCTTGATGTCCGACGAAACAGTGATAGGAGCTTAGAAACGTTGAATCGCTACTTCTTTGGCAACGGCGTTTTGACCTGGCTGTTGTCTCCCATCAATTTGCTGCTCGACGTTGTTTCAATTCCGTTTCGCAATTGGGGAATCTATCAACTTGACGATCTTCCTGAAGACTACCGCAACGAGATCGCCGAAGTCATGGAGGTCGCCGATCAAGCCGCGTTTATCGAGTTGCTTGAGCGTCAAATGGAGAATCGGAAGCGGTTGATGCTGTTTTTCAAATGGTATGGTGTGAACAACCCGTCGTTTACCTCCGTCCCTGAATTTCATCGGCCAACAAAATTCATTCGTACCATCGGCGTATCGGCCTTCAATGGCCGGCAATCGACATCGCGGCACTTCGGACCGTTACGAGCCACGCTGCGTGTGCTGTACAACGTCGGTCCAACGCCGCAGGGAGATTCGTACATCGAAGTAGGCCGACACGTTAATCATTGGCGAGATCAGCGACTGTTCATCTTCGACGATACTTTGCAGCACCAGTCGGTCAATGAGGCGGAGGGGATTCGCTACTGCATGTTCATCGACATTTTACGACCATCGAAAGCTCCTTGGCTGCTAAGCCTTTTCGTCAGCAGCGTTCGCATCTGTTTGTCGCGAAGCCGAGCGGTTTTCTACAAAAATTGGGACATTGCGAAATAGTTAGCTTGACTTGAAATTATGTTCTACATCGCACTCTACGTTGCACTGATAACCGGAGCATTCTGCACACTGATCGCCAACACTGCAATGCGTCACGATGATCGTCATAGCGTTGGCAAGTTCGGTTGGATGATTCTGGTTTTGCTGACGCCACCGATCGGATTGTTGCTGTTCATGCTGCTGAGTGGTCGAAAACTAGCGGCTGAGAAATGTGAGCGTGAGACCATCGAACTTCCACGGCCCGTCTCGGAATGTGTCGATGCGACGCATGCGTTGGAGCGGATCGCAACCGCCCGTGGTCTGACGGCCGCGAGTCGCCGGAACCACGTGACCATCGTTGATTCCCCACAAGCCCATTACCGCTACTTACTCGAATTAGTGGAATCGGCAACGGAGCGATTGGTAGTTTACTCCTTCATCATGGATGACGACGCACTCAGCAGACAACTGATCGAGCGGATGTGTGGCAAGGCGAACCAGGGCGTGCAAACTTATTTGATGATTGACGGTTTCGGATCATTCTTATTCCCGGAGGAGATGTTGCATCGGCTACGCGAGGTAGGCGGCAATGCATGTCGCTTCAAACCGATTAGCCAAATCTCCAGGTTCGCTCACCTGAATTTTCGCAATCATCGAAAACTCATCGTTGCCGACGGACGACGCTCGCTGCTGGGAGGTGCCAACATGGTCAGTTATGAAATCTCCGATGAGCCTGACGACGAGACTTGGCTCGATCTCAGCCTGCGGATTGATGGGTTTGCGGCCTACCAGATCGAGAGGGTTTTTGCCGAAGACTGGGAGTTTGCCACCGGCCAAGAACTAAGAACAGAGAGCCCATCTCCGATCGATGTTGGCGGCGATGAGAACACGACAGCAGTTCAGGTGGTTCCCATCGGGCCTGACGGACCCCACGGAATCGTAGATGATTTGTGGCTATCCGCGATCCACCGAGCGCAGCAGCGCGTGTGGATCGTGACTCCGTACTTTGTTCCTCCCGTGTTGGCGATGCAAGCTCTGGTGATGGCGTTACGTCGTGGCGTCGAAGTCAGATTGATAATTCCAGATCAGTCAGACATGCTTCCAGCAGACTGGGCACGTTTGGATTACTGTCGCGAGCTGGCACACTTGGGTGCCGAAGTTCTTCGTGTTCCGAATCGAATGATCCACGCAAAGCTGCTAGTGGTCGACAACGCAGCCTATGTTGGCTCGGCAAATTTTGACGAACGCAGTTTTTACTTGAACTATGAATTGATGGTAGGACTATTCAGCGATCCGGCAGTCGCTGCGCTCGAGAATTGGTTCGAGACGACTGCAGCGACTTGCTTACGTGGACCGAGATGTGATAGCCGTTTAAATCGAATTTTGGGAACGTCCGCGCGGCTGTTCGCTGAACAATTTTGAAATGGCTTCATTTATGCTTGACTTTGCTAATCCGATCTTCGATGTACTTCTGTTTTCGTTGTTGCCATTGGTCGCTGCTGTCATCGGTGCCGTCATTGCAGCCTACCGTCCGCCGCAGTCGATCACTCGCAGCTATATCCAACATTTAGCTGCTGGCGTGGTCTTTTCGGTAGTGGCGGTCGAGTTGCTGCCGGAAATCATCGCCAAGCACGAACCGGTGGAGGTTGCGATCGGATTCTCGCTGGGCGTCACACTGATGCTGGGTATCCGGCAACTCGCGCGCAAGTTGAGGGGGAAAGACGGAACTGAAAGCACAACGGGATTGCTGGCTGGTGTCGGCGTGGACATTGTGTTAGACGGACTTTTGATCGGGATTAGTTTTTCGGCTGGTGCGACAGCTGGGCGTTTGCTGACGCTGGCACTGACCGTGGAGTTGTTGTCATTGGGGCTGGCCGTTGCCACGACGATGGGCAAAAAGGGAGCGAGTCGCAGGCGGATCATCGTGACTACCACATTGTTGTTTGCATTGGTGATCGTCGGTGCGGTTGTGGGCGTAGTAGCTCTGCACGACGCTTCCGACGAAATCTTGGAGATAGTACTCTCGTTTGGACTCGCAGCACTGTTGTTCCTTGTCGCCGAAGAATTGTTGGTCGATGCTCACGAGGAACCGGAGACTCCGCTATCGACGGGAATATTCTTCGCAGGCTTCTTGCTATTTCTGATTCTGGGCATGTTGGAATAAGTTCAACCGCATAGGAAATTCAATGATGGACTGGCAGTTAGAATTAATGTTTGCGTTGAGAGCGATCGGTGCAGCCGCTCTGGGCGGATTCATTGGTTGGGAACGTGAGTGGCACGGGAACGAAGCCGGCATCCGTACCTACGCGGCTGTCTCGCTCGGATCCTGTGTGTTTTCGCTCATTTCGTCGCACATTCCGGATGCGGATCCCTCGCGTTTGGCGGCGAACATTGTGACTGGCGTGGGTTTTCTAGGGGCCGGCGTCATCATGCGCGATCGTGATCATATCGTGGGTTTGACAACCGCTGGAACGGTTTGGGCGACTGCGGCGGTCGGTACTGCCGTCGGCTTTGGAATGTATTTGCTCGCCACTCTGACGGCAATAATGGTGTTTGGACTCCTGGCCGCTCATCACCTTCCCGGCTGGAATAAACTTACCGAGTCATCGGTCGAAGAACCTCCAAGCGACGATATTTGACGTGCCGACGCAACAGCATTCTGAAATTGTTTTCACTTCGCGGCTGTCGGCTTTGAGGTAGAATGAATACCGAAGGTTGCACGGTCACATCGAATCATCTTGAGGTATTTCTGATGTTAACATTACCGTCGGATGTCTACGACCGTGAAGTGTCGCTAGACCGCAGTCGTCGCTTGTATTTCGTCACCCATGTTGTCGTCATCACAACGCTGGTAATGGGATTGTTTGTGAGTAGTGCAGGCGCCGCGAAGCGACGAGGGCACCGCAACAATCGCCGCGCCTCGGCAATGGCTCAAGCTCAAAAGAACGAAGCAATCAAGAACATCCAGCAACAAGTCGCTGCGGCACAACGCGTGTTGTCCTCCGCGCAATCCCAGGCGAGCATGTCACAAACTCAGGTAAGCGAGGCGATGTCCAAGATCAACAAAATTCGTAGTGATATCGAAGTCGCGCATGATGACGTCCAGCAAGCATCAAAAGCACTACGGGAAATTGAAGCCGAAATCATCGCCGAGCAAACGCCCGACTCGGAGTACGGCAAAACAAAAGCGGCTTTTGACGAGGCCCAGCGTGCATCCCACCTCATCATTCACCGTTTGGCGGGCCTGAGTGGCACCATCGAAGCCACCGAAAGTCGCTCCGGATTACTCGATGTTGCCAAACTTAACCCTGAACAGCAGGCTGCAATCGAGGCCGATTCCGCTTATCAATCGGCGGAGCGGAGTTTTAAGGTGGCAGCGGACAATCTGAGCAGGCTGCGTAAAAAATTGTTCGAGTCTGATTCCGATTGGACCGCCGGACAGCGTGAGTTGCTTGACGCAAAAAGTCGATCCAGTGAAGACACGCGGCAAGTCACAAGCGTCGGCCTTGAGGCAAGGCGAGATAAACGACAATTGAATCAAGCTCAGCAATTGGTGTGGGAAGCACGCCGTGTTATCGCGCAAGGCGAAGCCAGACTGCGGCAATTGGGTGCCAAGCCACTGGCCAGCAAATCACCATCCAGCAAGCCGAAACAAACGAAATAAAATTCAACGTAGAAGGCGAGATCGTTGGCCGAATTGATCAGAATTTGTTAGTGCAACGTCTCGTTCACCGCCTCAATCGGGGGCGGAATCAAGCTGGGGTCATGGCCAGACATTTGACGTAGATTGATCTCGATCATACGGGTGAGTTGATGCAGCGGCAACTGATTGGCGTCCAACCC
>CAXBHV010000461.1:0-5962 GCA_963974855.1 uncultured Rhodopirellula sp.
AAACTGGCGGAACGAGTATGAGTGCTACGCGGGCAGGCAGCAAGCCAAATTCACGTACTTTGTCATGGTCAGCACATGCGAACTGAGCGATTCACAAGACCTTGCAATTGAGCTAGATCGCATACTACAAAGGTTTAGATTCCCATCAAACCTGCTTGACGAATTTCCAAGCCAAGTAATAGATCTTAGCAACCTACGTGATCCCAAAGAAATCCAATCCATGATTGATGACCAGCACGAAAAAACGCGAGCGCATTTAGTACAATGGGAACGCGAAGTCCAGCCGTTGAATATCGATTGGGCCCGGATGATTGGGGAGTTGCAACCACTTTTCAGCGATAGTTACCGGCGTCATATTCATTACAACCATCCGAGCAATTACGGAATCGTTCACCATCTTGGCTATCATCGTTTCAATCGGCCATCGAATATCAAAGTGGTCGGAAATGTTGCGGAAGGGTCGATCATCGCTCTCGTCTGTTACCCGCCGAATACGGTGGCTGACAAGGACGCGGTCGTCCGAGAGCCCAAGGGGTTGAAAGCGATTTCTGCCTTTCTGGGTCGAAGTATCCAGAAATTAGCAATTCAAGAACGACAAGTGAAACGCTCTCCAGAAAAAATTAGTCTAGTGAGAGAAGCAGAAGGCTGGAAGATTGACTCGGTTCCCTTTCGATGAAGTGCAGCTTCCTGCCAGCCAAGCTAGAATTCGCGAATGTTCCTTTCTAAGCAGGTTGCTTGAAGTTATTCGGGATATTTAGTATTTAGGGGACATCCAGGAACGGATCGAGCTCGCAATTCTTCAATTTCGTTTTCTTTCGGAAAACTTGAAGAGAGACGGACTTAGTCGGATCTTCTAACGGTTGAACCAAGCCTGGCTGGTATCTCAGGAAAGTAGGGACTCGCGACGCAAGTTCCTTGGAGGCTTTCATGTTAAGCACCCATGCGCATGTAAACAGCAACACCCAATCAGCCGAAACGCGTTAGCGTCCGGTTCATTGTCGACTGGTCATCATTTCAGTTGTCGCAGAATCGCAATACGACTTTGCATACTGATATCGTTCATAGTAACGACCGATGGCTTCGTGGACTTCCTTCCACGGTACGTGATTCGCATTTAGCTGCTCATTTGCCTGGCCGTCGCGATTTAGACCGATCACAAGAATATTGTCAAGCATCACCATCGAAGTGATTTCATGAAAGCCGACGGCGTGTGCCCAAGCGTCGTACTTTATTTGTTGATAATCAATTGACAGTATCCCTTTTTTTCCTTCAAACTCCAGGAGAGGAAATGCTTCGGATACGACGGCAATCTCGTTGTCAGCGTCGGGTAAATAGCGGTACGCGAGAACACTTCGATGGAATTGCTGGAATTGGTCTTCAAATTCGGCCCACTGCTCGCGCTCGATCGATTCTGCATTGCTGACCAAACAAAACCATCGCCCATCTCCGACGGATTTCAGCTGTCGTTGTGTAGCCTCAGCCTGTATGTCAACGTCGAGTGCTTTAAGGCGTTCGATGGTTGGCGGATGCGAATCAAATGGGTGAGCGATTTGCTCGGTCGCGATCCGACCGTCGTGCACGAACGATGCCAGAAACTCTGGAAACCCTTGCTCAATCTGAGTCGCGATATCGGCCGCTTCCAATGCCAATTCCTGATTGAACAACTTCTGCTGGACTGAGTCGCGATACGTTGAATAGGCGATTGTTCGTAACAACGCCGTCGACAAATCAATTGCGGAGGTTGATTCAGCCGCGATACGGTCAGCGCGGAACTCTCGACTGCGTCGCATTCGGCCAAGCGATAACTCAAACAACACACGAAAACACATCATAAAATAGAAAATGGGTCTCGTGAAAGTACTCTCGTAGAGTGCGGCAAGAGACGTGTCAAAGAGGGCCAGCAACGGAGCAGTCTTTTTGGAAAACGTCGTATCTTGTCCGCTAAAATGGGCCATCTCGTGCGCCAGGACGGCCTCGGCCTCAGCGCCGTGCAATTGCTTCAGTAGTGACAAGCTGACATACAGTGTACGCCCTTCGAGTTGTTGGCTTCCGACCGTAACAGCCTGCTCGGTTACAAAAAAGTTGTCATCGACTCCTAGAATCACTTGAGCAGGTGCTGCCGTGCCGACTCGATTGCAAATCTCACGCAGTTCGGCCCATAATGCCGCATGCTGGGAATCCTTCAGGCTAGAAAAAGTGATCACTTCACCGGGCAGTTCCAATTGACTCGGTATTCGAGCGAAGATCGCATGCACCAAGGATGCGACCGCAATAAAACCGAATAGCGCAACGAAACTGATCAGCTGAACGATGTAGGTGTTCGTTAACAACGCGGTTACCCAGAACGACAGCATGACGAGCATCGTCACTTGCGTAATGGCCTGGAATGCTCCAAACACCCTCATCACCTGCCATCCGACGGCAAGGCTTCGATAGAGTGCTCGCTGTGATCCTCGGGAAAACACAACGCATACTGATCCGATCAATAGCATGCCGACGCTGGCTGCAAGACATGCAATACTCGACCATATCATCCATCGGAATACCAAATACCGAAAAACTAGCGTCCTATCCGTCTGGGCGGCGAACTCGTCATCACGAACGAGGTTTGACATCTTCGCCTGTGAAAAGAAATCTATAGCGTCGACGCGGTCGCTGTGACTCAACGAATCATCTGCTTGAAGCTGTTCGATGACGTGCTCACGGACGTTGCGATCGTAGGAAGATTGAGCATACAGAAAGAAAGCTAACGTAAGGGCCGGAATCAAGAACACAGACAACGCCGGAAATACGAACGTCTTGGCAAATCCACGTCGCGAAAAATCTTGACGCTCGCCTGACATCGCTATGCTCCGATGGACTGAAGAATAAAAAAGACGCACTTTTACGTACGGTTGCCGGTGTAGTTCAATCGAGGCGAGAGGTTCGAATACGTGATAGGCATTCGTTGCATGAATTCTTCGGTTGCCTTGCGTTGGACTTCGTAGGCTCGCTTGATCACATTGGCGGTTGCGCTCAGACCGATAGTAGTTGTCGCCTTCCTCATCAGACAGCCATGTCGCGCAGTGTTCGACTCATCTTATGTGGAACCTTGAGGTCGTTCTTACCGTGAAAAAGAAGGATCGGGCGCTTGAAATAATCAATTTTGCTTAGGGAATCAAATCGTTCTGTCAGAAGAAGGTCGATAGGAAGTAATTGTAATAGTCCACTGTACTGAACGCGCTCTCGACAATCAGGCCAGTCGAGTCTTCCGCCTCCTTTCTCGTCGCAAGATCGATAGCCACGGCACCACCGAGCGAATGGCCATAAATGAAGATTTTGTTCGATGGAAAACCGCGATCGAATTTCAGGTATTTCAATGCCGCCAAGGCATCTTCATAGACTTTGGCTTCGCTAGGTGTTTCGTTGCCATAGCTTTCGCCAAACCCTCGATAGTCTATGACCAAAACATTCCACCCACATTGATGAATGTTTTCTGTGTGCTCCAGGTTTTTTCCCCTGGTCGCATCTTGGCCGTGCAGATAGAGGAATACTGGGGCTTCCGGATTCTCCGCGGGTACCCAAAAAGCATAAGGCGGCTCGCTGGTTTTCTCGCCGGCAAAAGGAAGCGGAATACGCACATCTTCACAAGGCATACCCATCCGCACAGGATGTGACGGCATATCTGGACGTGGAGCAAGTATTTTGTCGACTTGCGTCCCCCAGAAATACACACAGATGGAAATGTAGATAAAGGCCAACACGCCAACAAATATGATGAGGCAGCGGCGTGCGAATCGCGATAGAGACGGTGTGAAGCTCATTTGGTTGATACTCGAAAATGGATCACGGACGTCCAATCTCAGAAATCACACTTTCTGAGCCCTCGGCCACCGATCGAACGTGGATTGACCACTTACCGCCGACGTACCCGCTGATTCTCCAATCGCCAAAGTAGACGCCTTCGCCATTATAGGTGCCGTGGTAGTCGATCGCGTGTTGGCCAAGATACTGTTTGCGAATCACAACTTGGTCACCTTGAACGTGACCGTTGAGCACGAAGGGACCGACCATGTCGTCGCCGCTTCCAACGAGTTGACCATTAGCAAATTCAATGAACAAATTCGTCATGGGTTTACGGCCGTATCCGAGTTGTTCCCACCACCCATCACATTGAAAATTCGGCATGCGCATTATCCGCAGTTTCGCTAATTGCGAGTACATTCTGAAGTTTACAGGTCTCAATTCTGTCCGACGAACGGTAAGGATCAGCGGTCGGCGGCGGTTGAGTTTCGACCTGCTCGGAGTAGTTCCCGCCGATCCGTTTCATCCAGTGATTATGCATTATTGACGGGAGCCCAACCCATGAGTCGCTTGATCAATGATGCGTAATGAAGATTCAATAATCTGCTCTCGCCACGAATCATCGCTGGGACAAAAGCATTCCAAGAGCTCAGCCTTAGCAGATTTGTAGATCTCGCTATTCTCCACACCGTAATGATGCGCACGGTTCTCGGCTCTGATCGCCCCGAGAACCCGAATCACGTCGTATGTTCCAAATTCCGCTACCACAAATCGGTATTTCCGCGATGCGAAGTGCTTTTGTATCCATTCTCCAAAAAGCCCCGACACTTTATAGGCAGTACCTTTTGGCACAACTAACGGTTCAACACAATCCGTTCCAAAGGTGTCGGTGTACCAGGAAAAGTTCTCTGTTTTCGCGTCCTCGGCAAGCAGTAGTTTGTAAGTCCCAAAGGGACCCAGCCCACTGTGGAAATCGATGTGGACGATCTTCTCCGCTGGCCCTATCCACGCATCACAGTTTTCGTAGACAATTTTGGTCGATTTGCATGGACCATGTCCGCCGAAGAAGAGCCCTCGCGGGTACTCGTATTGGCCACCCGCCACCGACTGTTTCAGTGCCTGCAGACCGTGACGCCAGATATTCCAGATTGCCTTCAGCTTGACCGGCTCAAAGCGGGAAGGCGGCGATTCTGGGTTCAGGAACCGGTTCAGGGTGGCGTAGCCATCCGGCGCTCCTGAGAAATCACCGTCGTTTGCGAGAAAATTGCGATTCAGATCAATGTTTTCCTCGTTGAAGCGTCGTAAATGCGCAAAGCCAAACGGATTTACACCATGAATCAAGACATACCGGATGTTGGACTCGGCACGCGTTTGCCGCAGCCGAACAAGGATCGCGTGCTGGACGGCTGAGCCAAAAAAACCTTCAACGCCGTGGACGCCAGATGAGATCACCACGGTTGGCGCGTCGTCCGCACCAAGGGTAGCAACATCGATTGCGAGCTCGCATTCGGCATCGATGCTGTGTGAACGTATGGTTGCACCAGCCGCTTCCGCGGCATCATTGAATCGTTGCCGCGCTTCGGCAAATGTCTTTGAAAAGTGAGATTCGCTCAAATAACTAGCTTTGATGCAGAACGAATTAAAGCTCGCTGGTCGTGTCGGCGACAAGTCAATTTCCCGGTACTTAACACCGGTTGTTTTTGAAACGTTGGGCGACTTATCACCGGTTCGGCGCGGACTTATCGCTGGGCGACGGTGATGAACAGTTTGTGAGTATGGGGGCGGCAATCCCCGCTGTCAAGATTTGTGCCTGACGTATGAACTCGTAACCGAAAACGAATTGGATACGAGTGGCTCGAGCAAGCTAAGAAGAACCCACTCCCGCCGCTGAGACGGCGACCTCTTCCGCGGAGCAGGCGAGGCGACAGGAACCGAACGTGATCATTTTCGCGTGCGTACAACAGTAGTGCGAATCGATTTTGATGTCGCGGTGGCGAGTTCTATCGTTGCTGCATAAGCGACGAATCCCGTGTTATTGGGATCCAACTCCCTGAGTGTCGTTTGCCTCCGTTGCTTATTCCACGTCTCGAGCATACTCGATCAATCAAGATTGGGATTCATAGTTCGACCAATAATCTCAGGGTCTCACTGGTTGCCAGATTGACGTGATGTGTAGAGC
>CAXBHV010000462.1:0-5960 GCA_963974855.1 uncultured Rhodopirellula sp.
CATCGGGTCCTGGTGGCGCCGAAGTGTTTATCCTTGGTGTGGATGAAGGTGCTCTCCCCGGTCAACGTGTCCACTAAACCCGATGTTGCAACGGCCTATCAATCACTTCCGTAGCTATTTGCTCGACAAACTGGTGCTCCGGCCCACGCGTGACCGCGTGGACCATGGGATGCAGCATCGATTGCAGCTGCCTTCGCGTTTCGGGCCGCTGGAAGCCTTTGGCTATGCGAATTATCGAGACCCAGGATTTGGGGATGCTCAGACCAATGCGAGCGAACCACCGGATCTGTTGCTGCTGAAATTCCCCGGAACGGCGGGACGAGCCGAGCGTTCGACGCCGTTTCCTGCGGAAATAATGAGAGATGTCCGTACGCACGTTTGGACTTGGAATCCACCCGGTTACGGCAACAGCGCAGGTCGTCCGACGCTGCGGCGTGTTGCCCAGGCCGCGATCGATTTCTTTGAAGCATCGATCGATCGGTACCAACAACGATACACGACGATGCCAACGGTTTGGTTGTGCGGCAACAGCCTTGGTTGTGCGACGGCGCTGCACGTCGCCGCCATCGCTCAACAAAGCGTGACTCCGATTAGTGGACTGTTGTTACGCAATCCGCCCCCGGTCGATTTGGTGGTCAAGCACATCGCGCGGCGTTATCCGTTCGGCAGGTTGATTCATCCGGTCGCTGATCAATTAGCGCCGGCGATGAACGCGATCTATACCGCTTCGAGCGTCCACGTGCCCGCGATTTTTTTGCAATGCCAAAACGATTCGCTTGTTCCTCCATCGCTTCAACAGCAAATCCGTGATGCCTTCGCCGGCCCTCAAACCCTCGTTAAACTCGACGGGCTCGATCACGACGGCGTGATGGATGAACAACATTTGCCTGCCGTTCGTGATGCCTTGCGTTGGCTTCGCGAACAATCCGGGATTTGAGTTTTGTTTTTCGACATCTTTTTCGATAGCTAGTGCAATGCCGCTTTCTGCCCAGAGCATTTGTGTTCGTCATGCCACCGAAATGGATGCCGAGCAAATCGCTGAAATCTACAATCACTACGTTGATGTGGGTGGCGCCACATTTGACACGGCACATCTATCGACCGAATTGGTTGGCCAACGAATCAAGCAACCCAAACCCGATGGTTGGTACGTCGCCGAATCCGGTGAATCGTTGCTTGGTTGGGCATCGGCGCGGCGTTACAGTGATCGGTTTGGTTATCGATTTAGTTGCGAAACGGCGATCTACATCGCCCCCGATGGCCAAGGCCGCCAAATCGGTAACCAATTGCAACAGAGAGTGAACCAGCACTGTATGGATTGCAATCTGCATCATGCCGTCGCTCGAATCATTGCCGACAATCAACGCAGTCTCGCGTTCCATTATCGTCACGGCTACGAAATGGTCGGCATCCAGAAAGAGATCGGCCGCATGAACGACCAATGGGTGGACGTGGCGATTTTGCAAAAGATTTTTCGCCCCGATGGCAATTGATGTCAGACAACTCACGCTGCAATATTGATCACATCCGTGCTCGTGCCCTGTTGCTTCGGCAAGTCCGCACGTTCTTTGATGAGCGAAATTTCCTCGAAGTGCAACCGCCGTGTTTGTCTCGCGACTGCATCGTGGATCCGTACATCAACCCGTTGACGGTTCCGACAAAACAGCTTGCCCTCGCCGACCCGGATCTTCCCGAGTGTTACTACTTGCAAACGTCGCCTGAGTTGGCGATGAAGCGGATGCTGGCCGCCGGAGCGCCATCGATCTACAGCATCGGACCGGTATTTCGTGCTGGCGAACGCGGCCCGATGCACAATGTGGAATTTACCATGCTGGAATGGTACGATGTGGGTGCTGATATCATGGCGGGAATCGACACCACCGGGACATTGGCATGCCAGGTATTGCAAATGGCACGCTTTGACGTGACCACTTATCGCGATGCATTTTCGGCAGCCCTCGGAATCGATCCGATTACCGAATCGCTGACGCGGTTGCAATCCGTAACCGCTGACATTGATGCATTGCTTGCTAAAGACATTGCCAAGGACCGCGATGCGATGCTCGATGTGCTGTTCACTCATCATGTTCAACCTGGGCTAGGCCGCGAAGTGCCGGTGGTCGTTCGCAACTACCCCCTCACCCAAGCGGCATTGGCACGCCAATCGAGCGATGACGAACTCTGTGCCGCTCGCTTTGAAATGTTTTTCAGTGGCATTGAACTTGCTAATGGTTACGATGAATTACTCGACGCCGACGAGTTGATCGAGCGAACTCGCCTCAACAATCAGCGACGAATTGCTTGCGGAGAATCTGCGCTTCCGGTGGACAACACTTTAGTGGAAGCCATGCGACGGGGACTCCCCGCCAGCACGGGAGTGGCGCTCGGTTTCGACCGTTTACTGATGCTGCAAACAATGTCCAGCTCGATTGACAATGTTGTACCGCTGACGATTGAAATCGCTTAAAATTGCCTTAGTTCGCCTATCAATTGGATCGCATCACATGCTCGATCCTCACCGTGTTAGAATGAGAGTCTCTTTAAAACACAAATGCGAGTAGTCGACATGACCGAAAATGCAACTTCGACTCGGCGATTAGCCGTCAACGCAGCGTTCTTAAAAGACATCAAGGACGATAACCACCACTTGAAGGTTTTGGTGGACAAGATTGGCCCGATGGTGTCTCACCCCAAGATCGCGACCAATCATTGGCTCGAAATCATCGATTTGTTTTCCGAGTTTCGAGACCAGCTTGCGCTTCACTTTTCGCTCGAAGAAGCGTTTGGCTATTTTGACGAAGCGATCGACACCTCCCCCGAGTTGAGCACTCAGGCGGAAACGTTGCGTTCGCAACACACGACACTTTTCGAGTCCATTCGCCACTTGACCGAATCGGCAAGCGAAGTCGCTGCGGATCAAGAGGAAAAGATCGCTCGACTGTTGGTGCGTTACGACACCTTCTTGCGATCGTTTGCCCAGCATGAAGAAGCAGAGCTAAAACTAATCCTCGAAGCCTTTGACGATGACATCGGCGTCGGCGACTGATGCATCACCAAACCATGCTGAAACCAAAATTCAGTCCGTTCCAGTTCAGCTCGTGATAGGCAGGCGTTTGCGTGGCTGAATCGAAGAACGATTGCGACGAGGACTGCTCCAACGCTCCCACCGCGTCCTCTAACCACAATCCTTGGTAGGCAACTTGCAGCGAAGCCCAACTGCACAACCAAATCGACCCGCCAAGTTCGACATCGAACAGGGAAGTGTCTTTGTCGCCTTCGTAGGTGAACGACGTATTCTGGGCCACGGCGGAACCACGCACCTCGTTGTTTAGCGCCGCATATTTGCCACGAGCATAGAGGCGTGATCGGCCGTTTGTCCACAAGGTTGCTTCGCCACCTAATTGGAACCCGAATGCCTTGTTCGATGCGTGGGAATAGAAACCCGACTTGGTCGTGGTTGCCAACGACGCAGTATCGAGCACATCGAAATTCTCACTCAAGCGAAACCAACGAAGCCCGGCAGTCAAGCGAATCCGCTGGATCGGCCGGTAACCAAGCATCCATTCAGCCGAATCGAGATCCGAGTTGAGGAACATCGTGTAGCTGGGATCCGGATCTGCGGGTAATCCACCATAAAACAGTGGATTCAAATTTGTGGTGGTGTAGTTGCCCGCATCAAACCTGGTTTCGGCGACGTTATCATCGACCGACAAAAACACCAAGTCGCAATCGAAACCTGGGGCATACCGAGTCAAATTGAAAAGCGAGACTGAAATACGCGTTCCGAGTTTCATTTCCGGATCGATTGCATCACTGGTTGCCACCAACTCAGCTGAATCGGTATACAACAGCGGGAACGCATCGGGCCCCGATCGCTTCAACGCCAACCCGCCGATGTCGACTCCGAAGATAGGCTCAAACCGATGCTGCCCAGGCAAATCAAACTTGTCAAAATTGTTCAGGGGGCGGTCCCCGTCGGGGGCGGCAAACTCAAGCGGAGCTTCATCACCATTAGCAACCGCGGGCGGCAGTGAACCAACGATCGCAAAGAGGGCTAATGAACATCGAAAAATTGCCACCAACGACTTAGGCAAGTCGAGGTGGTTGCCGGTCATTCCATCCATGTTTGCAGCCTTGCAGCGAAGACGCCCCATCTTGGGTTCGTCTGTGGTTTTGAGTATTCAACCAGGAAGGGAACCTGGGATATCAAAACCGACTTCGGCAATTTTCAGACAAGCGCTTCACCGATTCGCTATTCGGGTGCCAGTTAGAGAAGCGTTTTCAATGTCCGCCCCTCGCAATCGCTACATTCAACGTGACCCTATCCCGCCGCATTCTCCGTGACCAAATCGACTGTACTGTACATCCGGTTCAACAGTGGCGTCTTGCGAGCCTCCGGCTCCGATCAATACGTCGAACAACTCTTTTTGATCTGCTCAAAAGGACTCGCTTGCACCGGGGAAAGATCGGTCGGCAACCGCATCGCGGTAGGTCGTTGCGGCATCGCGGATCAACGACGATGCGTCGGCAATTTTGCGTACAAACTTGGGTGTATAGCCCTGGGTCAAACCGATCAAGTCGTTGGTAACAAGCACCTGCCCGGTCGTATGAGGGCCCGCCCCGATACCGATCGTTGGCACCGAGACCGCTTCGGTAATTGCTTTTCCGGCCTCCACCGTGACACACTCGACCAAGACCACAAACGCGCCTGCTTTTTCTGCTGCCAAGGCATCGACCACCAGCGAATCAATCTCGCGATGCACTCGATAACCTCCGTCGACATGGATATTCTGAGGTCGCAGCCCGACATGGGCCATGACAGGGATCCCTGCGGTGACCAATGTCTCGATTCGCTCGGCCTGCTCGGCGCCCCCCTCGAGCTTGACCGCATGACACTTGGTTTCTTTTAACACTCGCGCGGCACAATCGACGCTACGCGAAATCTCGCGTTGCCCCTCGGGGAATGGCAGATCGACGACCACCATCGCTCGTTTTGCAGCCCTTCCGACCATCTCGGCGTGGTACAGCATTTGATCCATTGTCACCGGCAAAGTCGTCTCGTGGCCTTGCACCACCATCGCAAGTGAATCGCCGACAAGTAAAATATCGATTCCGGCTTCGTCTAAAATGGCCGCAGTCGGAAAATCGTACGCGGTCAACATCGAAATCGTCTTTCCGTCCTCACGCATTCGCTGCAGCGTTCGGGTGGTCACTCGGGGTCGGGAGGCGGGCGAAGGAGGCGACATCGACGCGTTGGGGGCTCGGGGAAATCGAATCAAATAGAGATCAACACAAGTCTCCAAGCTAACCGTACAATGCGAGAAGTCCAGCGGGGATGGTTTGACCGACGCCGCAGCTTTACTATTTTTTTGGGAGGAATCAAATCGATGAAGAATTTATGTTTGTTTCGGTTTACCAGCACCCAGCGGTGCCCTGCCATTCGCGCTGCAGCCGGCACCTCGCCCCTCAAATCCAAAATCAATGGTCTCCAATCCGTGACTCGAATCTTTTGCGGTCTTACGCTCTCGTTGGTGATTACCTCGACCGCCTTTGCCCAAGCCGGGGCCAATATGGTGACCCAGTTCAAAGGCACACTCAAAAATGCTCAGCCAGGTGTGCTGGTCATCACCCGCGACGACGGCACCGAGATGTTTGTTCAGCCGCCCGATGAGCTTCCCAACCTCGCCTTCATTGCTGAAGCCAAGCCCGCCTTTCTAGGCCGTGGAATGCTGATCCGATTTTCGGGCGTCTTCGACGGAGCGGGTAACCCATTGTCGAAGATTGAAAAGGTCGAGATTTTCCAGCCCGTTCCTCCACAACAACTCAAGGGCAGTCAGCGAGACAAATTCACCCCCGGCGTCTACGGCGACCGCAATGCCAATCCCCAGCAACGCGCCCAGCCTCAGAAATATGAAGTGATCGGCATTCCCATGGGGATCTCACCGACTGGTGTGTTGATG
>CAXBHV010000463.1:0-5959 GCA_963974855.1 uncultured Rhodopirellula sp.
ACTCGTAGCCTCGTCCACTACCTCCAAAGCTGGCGGTGAACCTACGCCCATTCCAGTAAAGCTCTAGCGGAACGGCCTAGCCTTGTTGTCAACGTGAATTCCTATCAGTCAACCCAAAGTCGAGTCTCTTAATTGCAATCCTGAGCTCAACGCGATTTAGCGATTGTGGAAAAGGTGAAAGCACCAATTGTTGACCGCGGAGGATTGGGAGCGATTCAAAACGCTGACTGGAACCCTAGCCAGCGATGCTGCGAAATTGGCGAAGTTTCATGTGCGACTTCGTTGTATCATTGAGCAAGATCGCACGTGCTTAGGCGTTTGTCTGACAGCGGAGTGGATTCAATTAGGTGCTTAGATTTTCGCAACTTGGATATCGAAAGAGAGCGTGGCCAAAGCTGTCACATACCTCGGAGTTCGACTTTCTCTCTCAAAGTCAGGAAATCAGTGGTTGCTAAGATTCGCAAAATAGAAACAAAGTTTTTCGAGAAAAGCTTGACGGTGGAGGTGTAGGCGATACATTCACTGGAGAAATCCACGGCGTAGATTCAAAAATGAATTTGGCCGCCATGATCGACTCGGTTTACCAAGATGGGGCAGTAGTAGGGGCTGAAACTTAATTCGAGTTTGAGCCACGTTCTTAAATTCACTATTTGAATTCGCCAACTTCCTCACCAAGGGCACATCGGATAGGGGTAGGCGCAGTTAAACTACGCAGTCCAATCTCTCGGAGGCAGGTATGTATCGAGTTGGCATATTTTTTTTGCTGTTGGTCGTGGTTTCGGGGATCACACATTCTCAGGATGCGGATCAATCCGACGCTAGTGATTCGAGGAAGGCGAAACCTGTACGTTTTGTTCCTCCTAGCGATATGGTCGAGTTCAAAACGGTTGAGACTGCCGGCACGGAAGAGTTTCATCGGCTGAAGGTTCCTCGGTTGCAGGCATTGCAGGAAAAGGTCCTCGGCATTCCGATCAAGAACGTCTCTGACCAATCTCTAACCGTGTCAAATATCAACCTTGGCTGCAGGTGTATGACTGCGATCTCAAAAAAGCTAGAGATCGACAGCGGTGAAACGACGATGCTTTATTTAAGGGTCATGCCAAAGGAAGTGGGGCGATTTGCCGAGCGGATGACCATCTCTTTCGAGAATGCATCAAGCGCGACATGCGTGATTGAATCGGTCGTTCATTCAGCGTTCGAGATAACACCCAACACTATGGTGCTGGTGCCGGGACGCGAGAAAGGAAGTGAGCTTTCGATCAGGTCGGAGTTTGCGCATACAGGATTTCAAGTACGGTCTATGGATCCAAGGCTTACGGTAAAGTTTGACCGGCAAAAACAGGATGGCACACACGTTTACAGATGTTGGCTGGGAAAAGACACCGACGAGGATAAGCCGCTAGATGAATTTGTTGCACCTATCAACATCGAGCACCTTAAAAAATCTTATGAGTATACACTCCAAGTTAAAAACGCGTTCGCAGTGAAAGTCCAACCATCCATTGTTTTTGCAAGTCGCGACAAGCAGAATAGTGAAGTCGCAAAATTTCATGTGCTGGTCGGCTGCTGGACAGGACGCGATAAATTAATTTGCAGAGTTGCCAAGCCGAAGAAGGGCATCGACTTGCAAGAAATAGAGCGAAAGCCGCTTGGTGAGAGTTCGATTTTTGAACAAGTAAGTTTCGCATTAGAGGGTGATCTCGAAAACATTGACGACGTAACGATCAACTGGTGTCGCGGTAACCAGATAGTAGGCACTTGCAGTGTTTTTCTTGACTCCCAAAGCGAAGTGGCAATCGCTCAAATTCGCGAAAAAAGGCGGGAGCGTAATCGACAGTTAATTGAACAGGGCAATGCAGAGTCGCTACAGCCTGCAGAATAAATTACGATTTGCCAAACGTTGACATCAATACTCCGTGCCCCGCAATACTCAGTGCCCCGCACCATAGTGATTGTTAAGCCATTAAATCTTCCTCACCGGGTGTAATGCTATGGTTCGTGCGTTTCTGTTTATTTATACATGGCTTGGTCTTGTCAGTCTGGCAGGGGCTCAAGGTCTGGCAACAAATGCAGTAGAGCGTTCCGCGGTGCAAATGCTCATCGATTTCGCCGCGAGTCCAACGAGTTTGCCCGATGAGTACGCCGTCGTCTTACGGGAGACGCAAGTTTCCTACATTGATGGAACTGAAAGCGATACTGTTTATTTGTTTACTGAAGACCGTCGAAGAATAACTAGCACTCGATTTTCGGCAAAAGGATATACTAACAGCATCGAGCCGAGGCGCTGGGTTCAGTATCTGAGAACGCCAACGCATCGTGCGCAGCGACAGGGAGGACAAGCGTTTGGAAGGCTTGCTGGGGAAGTCGTTGAAGATGTGACAATGGATCCAGAAGATAGCCAGATTCTACAATACCCTCAGAGGCATGATTTTGTATTCTTTCGCCCTGTTGCACCCCGAAGCGACAGAAGCAGCCGAAAAACGCAGTCAGCTGGCTATGGAAGATTGCTTTTAGACGAGCTGGATTTCATGGGGGCAGAAAAGCTGGATGACGGAAAAATTCAATCCGATTGGGCAAGAAAGCTTTGGAGAGTTCAAATTACTTTTGACCCAAAGCAAGGCAATCGTCCCACCAAGATCATTCATTTCAGCGATTTGGATATTGAAAACCCCGGACCGATCGTATGTGTTCACGTGATCGATTGGGAAGAATGGAATTTGGAGAACAATACGTCAATGTGGATTCCAAGCCACTTTCGGTTTCGCCATTCGACTCCAGCCTACAAATTGGACTACGAAACAGAGGGGCATTTGAGATGGGCTGATACCTCCGAAGAATCGGTCATGCCCGAGTTGCAACGGGGAAGTGGTAATGACTGGCGTGAGAAGATTCGCGAACGTTTCAGCGAGGACTGGCAGGTGCGACATGCCGAATGGTTAAAAACGAATCAACGAAAAGATGGAACCGTCCCGGCCGCTGTCGAGTGAGTAAAAGGAGAACGGTGGCCAACGGGCCGGCAGTTTACCAATGCACAGAAACTGCTGGGCCGCTGCCCTGCGCATCGATGGAATCGTTCTTTGAAAGCTTCAAAGCCGAATAGGTAGAAGACGAAATTTTCGAAACGCACGAGCACGCCATACACTGTGTATCGCAATACATCGAGCTCTTTTACAACCCTCGCCGCTTGCATTCATCAAATGTGTTGGGGGCCAGGCAGACGAAATCTGGGGTATTCACCTAAGCGGAGCGAGCAATGGAGTCCACTAAAAATCGTGTTTTACAGTGTCAATCAATTTCTTGTAAAAACGCGTCGTGAACAATCCTGCCTCAATGGGAGCTGCTGATGTGTTATCCCCTCCAAAATAACTAACTAAATCAACGGAACGTCTTTCTGTATTGGAAGAAGATGTCGGCGTTTATGGCGGTTCCACTGATCAATACGTTTTTGTCTCTCCCTCTCAAATTTGGGAAGATTGCGCTGGACATACTCGAGTTGGACGTACTGCTTGTCTAACGCACTCTTTTTATTGGATGCGTTTACCAATTCACTTTTCTTAGTTTCCAAATCTTCGATCAGTCGATTACGCTCAGGCAGCGATAGATTTGCACACTAGATGTTTTAATTGAAGCAACCAAGAACAACCAGGCCAATCGCGGAGCCTAACGGAGAGGGGCAAAAGGACAAAGCACTTGATCGGAGCGTCTAAGCCTATCTCGGCAGGGCCGCCTCTGAAAACGGGGTGAACGTTGGGTGGTTGCTAGCCCAACATGGCAACGTTTGCCTTTACCATGGGGCGCTCGTGCGCAACGCGATTCATCGGATACCGCCATTCGTTCGCTGCACTGCAAAAAAAGAATAAGTACCAGCTATCCTGGCGTGGTCAGCAGTTCACCTGCCCGCTGCAAATGATAGCGGCGGTGCATGCGATGACTTCGCATCGAGTCCACACCATGTGCTTCGGCACTGTTCGGGAATCACTTTGTCTTTCGAGTTTTTTTCAATTCACGCGAGAGAAGTGTTTTTGTAGTGGACGAGGTTACGAGTCCCGTCGTGCCACTAAGTCGCTGGGACTCGTAGCCTCGTCCACTACCACCAAAGTAAGCTATGTCCCCAGGCTGATGATGTCTCGCGGAGATCAGGTTGGAAGATTAGGGGTAGGAAAATGCACCCTGGTTTGAAACTTTCTACCCCCTAATTTTCCTACCTACGCCCGTTCGACGGGAAAGCGGGTCTTTGTCGCTTGCAAGGTGAGCGTATCGAAATTGTTGAAATCAGCACCCAATTTATTGACAATCGGCCATTATCGCTATGTCGATGCTGCGTGGCCGGGCGGCGGCGGTGATTGATTTATGGCGGTTTTTTGATCACAATGCCCCCTCTGCCTGTCCCATTTCTTTCTCAATAGAGTCTGCTACTGTGCCCAACACCCGAGCTGTTTTCTGCTTCACCATCGCATTCGCATTTGGAATTTCCTCACCGGGGATGGCCCACGAGGGGCACGACCATGATCACGATTCATCTGGACAGCACCCGGCCACTGCGGTTGACTTGGCCACTGCCAAAAACACCTTCAACGCGAACGGCAAGACCTATCGTTGGGAGCATCGCCCCGAGTTGGGCAAGCAAACCGACGCGATGATTGCGGCGGCAAAGGGCGGTTTGCACAACAATGCGGATGTGGATCAGACGACCCACGAAATCGTGACGGTGGTTGCCAAACATGGTCTGGTGACACTCGATGCCGAATTAAAAGAATGGAAACTTGTCGAGGGACAGGATTCGATCTTTGCGGATGGCATGAACGCTCATGGAACCGACTGCTTCGTGATGGATGGCCAGTCGTATTGGGCATTTGCATCGACCAACACGGGCGAAGTCGTTGTGTCGCAGCGTGGCAAAGTGGTTGCCAGTCTGAAACAACCCAAAGGCACCGAGTTTGACAACCCTACGGTCAATTCCTATTTCGCCGCGGGTGGAAGATTCACGCCATGCGATGTGGTTTACCTTCCCGAAGCAAAACGCCTGGTCGCCGTGATCGGCTATGCACCTGGCGATTACGCGTTGTCGGCCGAACTGCGTGACGGCCAGTGGCAATGGGGTGGTCCCGCTTGGGGCGGCAAAGAGAACGTGGGTGGACCTTTCAACACTGCACACGGTGTTCAAGTCGCTACCAAAGGTGGACAAGAGATTGTCGAAGTCGCCTCGCGTGCCCATGGTCGCATCTACGCTTTCACTGCCAATGGAGCACAAATCAAAGCACATGGAGCGGACAAAGAGTATTACGTCGAGTTGCCGAAGGGCTCAAACCCTTGCAATATCTCGTATAGCAACTCAAGCATGTTTTTGCCGCTGCTGAACCCATTGTCGATGACCAATGGGTTGGCTCCCGTGTTGGTGATGAATGGCGGCAAGCCCTCCGGATCGCTGATTCCCGCAACCTACGACGAGCTTGAGTACATGCACCACATGCATGGATTCTGCCCAGTCGAAAAAGACGGCAAACTGTACGGCGTTGTATTGTCATGGCCCAACGGTGGTGAAAACGCCAAAGGCAAACGCAACGATGGACGCATCGCAATCTTCGAGGCAGTGGCACAGTAGAGAAACGCCTTCGCGTCGACGCATCGACGTCGAAAGATTTTCATTCCTTTCCGCTTCTGTCCGATTTGGCCAAGGATGACTTAGACACGGCCAGCCCGTTTCCGGTAGTCATCAATACTGTCGGTGCTCGGGCTAAGGCGGTGGAAAGCCCGAAACTCTTCGCGAGTTTCGCCACGTTCGTTGCCTCGCGAAAAACCGGACATTGAAAACGCATCTTGCATGCTGGCTCGGCTAAAATGGTCGAGAATGTTCCGAGCGAGGGTAAAAGCATGAAATTTCGACACTTGTCGGTAATCGCCACCAAAAAACGCTCGTACCCAGGCTCCTGCCTGGGTACGCACTGCTTTCGAGGCTCCC
>CAXBHV010000464.1:0-5958 GCA_963974855.1 uncultured Rhodopirellula sp.
TTGCTGTTCCAAGATGGTCGCGATCTTGCGATCGGGCTCACGCAATCCGACACCACAGATGCCCCACTGCGAAAAATCACCCGAGTTCATCAAGGCATCGGTGTAATAGGCCTCGTGCGATCGATGAAACCCGCCGACGCCGATATGCACGATGCCGGTCTTGAGTTTGCTGCGGTCATACGTGGGGCGCGCGATCGCGGCGGAGAGCTGCGGCAGGTTTTCCTGGCTTAGCGGAATGGGGGTAGTCATGGGATTCTCTCGTTCGTTTTCAGTGGGTTGTCTTCAGTGGTTTTTTGGTTCGCGACGTTTGGATCAATCGCTGCGTAGCGGTACTCGTCAAGCGTTCGTTGATTTGTGAGCCGCGACGCGTGAGCGGCCGGGTCCGGCGCGATACCCGGTGCCTTACGGCCCGCGGCCCAGTCATCAACGAAAGTCTTGACGACTTCCGCTACAAGTCATCTTTAGCCCTACGGTTTTATCAATCATCGTGTTGCGGGTTCAGTGCTTTTCGCCGATGCAGTACCCAATAGGCAAAGACAAAGTAGGTGATCGTGAACACAAACGCCCATGTGTAAAAAATGTCGCGGTTCTGCTCGTAGGTTTCCAGATCGGGACTCCAAAACATCACCATCAGTGCCAACACCAACGTCAATCCCAGACTGCTTCGCGAGAAGACGTGCAAGACTTTGGAGAACATCGAATGATCCTTCACCGGCTCGCCTTCGTCGATCGCCTGCTGGATCTGAAACTCCTTGATCGCTTCGTTCTTCTTGCGTTCGGCCTCTTCTTCGACCGGATACTTTTCGGCGGCACCATACAGTTTCGCCAGGAACGTGTAGAGGATGATGGTGAATAGCCATGTCGGCAGGAACAGATAATAGAACGACATCACTTGCATCGCATTCAGTCCGAAACCGAACACCAACCCGGCCGCCCATGATGCGACCGCAGGCGTGCTGTGAGTCAGTTTGCGGTAGGTGACCCAGTAGCGAGTGAAACCAATGCGAGGAAAAACGACATGTTCGGCAAACACGATTCCGCCTACCGGAACGACCAGTAGCCCTGCGTAGGTCAGCAGCGGAAGCATTTGACCGAACACGAACGGGAAACATGCAACCACGACCGTCACACAGCCGACCGTAAACGTGACTCCCTTGCGGGAATGGTTGTAAAAGATGGCCTGGGCCGCCAACCCGGCTCGGTACAGATTCGCGTTCGCGGTGGTCCAGCCCGCAATGATCACAATCACGTAACCGGAAAGCCCCAACGCGCGATAGGCGACATCGCCAGGGTCAAGCTCGACGATCGTCGATTTGAGCAGCACTGCGGTTCCGGCTCCCATGATGCCCGAGCAAATCCAGGCGACATAGTGCCCGAATAACATCCCCGCGCTGGTACACAACCCGTAGATCGATCGCTTGGCGTATCGCAGTAGCGCCATGTCGATCAAACCAAAGTGCGTGATCGTGTTAGCTGCCCAGGCGAAACCGATCACCTCCAGCAGCCCGATGCCGGGTTCTCCGGCGCTGTTCTTTCCGGTCCAGATCGAATGGTCGCCGATCGTGATAAAATCTTGGAACCCATTTAGAGTCGTGCGGTCAAGCACCGATTCCCCCAGTGCCGGGAACAAGACAAGAGCGCCGCTGACGAACATCACAACCAACCAGGGTCCACACAGCCCCGAGAATTCGGCCACGGCGCTAAATCCATACATCGCGACGAAGACGACGATCATGCCAACCGAAAGCACCACCATCACGAACAATGCACTGGTGGGATACCATTGCAGCTGAGCCGGGATATTGAACAACAATCGCACGGCGGTACACGAGACGGTGATCATCGCCGCCGAGATGACCGTAAAGATCAGGACGTTGGCCCAGTTGTAGAGGTCGCTCATCGAGTCGCCAGCGATCTTGTGCAGATACGTATACAGACTGAGCCGAGTCTGGACCGCGATCGGCGCCGTGATCAGCGTCCAACTGAGGATCGCCAAGATATTGCCGACCAGCAGCCCGATCAGAATGTCCATCGTCGTCGCGCCCAGGGCAACAAACGTTGCCCCGATCACAAACTCGGTCGCCGCCACATGCTCGCCCGCATACAAACCGACGAAGTGCGTCCAGCCATGAAGCTTGTGCTGCGGAACCGGCAGCTGCTCTTGCTTCATGTCCGCAATCGCCTGCGGGATGGTGTCGGCACTCATGGTGACTTCTCGTGTTTCGTTAGGGGGGATTAGATTTCAGCAGCAGGCGAAACTCAGTGTGACAAGAAGTCTGATTATAAACCGATGTGCAGTCGCGTTGGGCGGCCAGAAGCAATGGTTTGTTGCATCTTGTACGATTAAAGTTCGAAAGAGAAAGGTAACCGTTCACGGTGAAGGGTTGTTTTAATTACTTGTCACCTCTCCACCGACGAAGGGGACTGCTGATTTACGTGAGCCGTGACGCGTCAGCGGCCGGGTTCCACGCATTACCCGGTGCCTTACGGCCCACGGCTCACTACTTCGATTTGCACTTCGATGAAATCAACAGCCCGCTAACGCCAAAACGCAACGCTATGAAGTGTTTTTACTATAGGGTTTGTCTATTTTTAGCGTAGCGGAAGTCGTCAAGACTTTCGATCCACGCAGAGGGGAGCCAGGAACGTGTGCGAATGACGTTCGGCTACGAAATGCCCAGCTAACGAAGCAGCGGTTTGACTACCTCACCGTGCACGTCGGTCAATCGATAATGCCGGCCTTGGAATTTGAACGTCAACTTTTCATGATCGACGCCCAATTGATGCAGAATCGTGGCGTGCAAATCGTGAACACTGAGCGGGTTTTCGACGATGTTGTAACCGTACTCGTCCGTCGCTCCATACGTGATGCCGGGCTTGATCCCGCCGCCGGCCATCCACATCGTGAAGCAGCGGGGATGATGATCGCGGCCGTAGTTGGCCGGTTGCAAATCGCCTTGGCAATAGACCGTCCGGCCAAATTCACCGCCCCACACCACCAAGGTCTCGTCCAGCATCCCGCGATTCTTCAGATCGGTGATCAAGGCGGCCGTCGCTTGGTCGGTCTCGCGGCAGCGAGCCTTCAATTGCTTCGGCAATCCGCCGTGCGTGTCCCAGCCGCGATGGAACAGTTGCACAAATCGCACTCCACGCTCGCTAAGCCGCCGTGCGATCAACGCGTTGTATGCATAGGTGCCTGGTTTGCGTGCGTCTTCACCGTACAGTTCAAAGGTGCTGTTGGGTTCATCCGAGACGTCGGTCAATTCCGGCACCGAGGTTTGCATGCGATACGCCATCTCGTATTGAGCAATCCGCGAGACGATCTCAGGGTCGCCCACCTCGTCGGCACGAAGTTGGTTCAGCTGGGACAGTCGGTCCAAGGTGTCGCGTCGCAGCTTTGTACTGAATCCAGGCGGGTTGTTCAAATACAACACGGGCGATTTGCCGCTGCGGAATCGCACGCCTTGGTGAACCGACGGCAGAAAACCACTGCCCCACAACCGATCGTACAGCGGTTGCCCACCGCTGCCGGAAAGCATCGCGACGAAGGCGGGTAAGTTCTCGTTTTCGTTACCCAGACCGTAGCTCATCCACGATCCAATACTGGGCCGTCCAGCGATTTGAAAACCGGTTTGCAGGAACGTGATCGCGGGGTCATGGTTGATCGCATCGGTATGCATCGATTTGATGATGCATAGATCGTCGACGATCCTTGCGGTGTGCGGTAACACGTCGCTGACCCAGGCACCGCTGTCGCCATGTTGATTGAAATTGAAAGTGGATCGGGCCACCGGAAACGAAGATTGACCTGCGGTCATGCCGGTCAACCGTTGCCCGCCGAACACCGACGCGGGCGTCTCTTCGCCATGCACTTTATTCAAATACGGCTTGTAGTCCAGCATGTCGTGCTGAGGCGGGCCACCGGATTGAAACAAATAGATCACCCGTTTGGCGCGGGGCGTGAAATGCAGCCCCCGCTGGCCTACAGCCGCGGCGAACGTCGATGTCGGGTCCAGTAGCGATGCGGCAGCCACACCACCGAGCGTTGCCGAGGCGGACGCCAACAGGTCGCGGCGATTGAGGGCCTTTTGAAAAATTGCTGGCGTCGCGGAACTCGTCAATCGTTTCGAACGGTTTGTCGCTTCACGAAAGTCTTGACGACTTCCGCTACAGGGTCCGGCGGTCGCTTCACGAAAGTCTTGACGACTTCCGCTACAAGGTCCGGCGGTTTTCGGCTGCATGGGGTTCGTCGATTCACTAGTCACGAGTGGTCGCCTCTTCTAAGTTCAATAGGACGTTGGCCAGCACCGTCATCGCCGCCCGATCGACAGCCGAATATTTTTCCAGCGATTCGGACTGTCCGATCGATAAAACCGCCTTGGTTTGTTCGGCCGACTGCGAAAATTCGTCACGATACGTGTCCAGCGCATCCTTCAGCACCTTCGTCTCGGCCGCCGACGGGTCGCGGCATAACAAACGACGAAATGCGTACGTGATCCGCTCGTCATCGTTGCTTCCGTTTTGCAGCATCTGCTCACCAAATTTACGTGCCGCTTCGGCAAAGGTCTCGTCATTCAGCAGGGTCAACGATTGCAGCGGCGTGTTTGTCTGACGCGGTTTGACCGAACACCACTCGCGGTCCGCGGTGTCCAACAGTGCCATCGTGGGCGGCGAGAGCGTCCGCTTCCAATACGTGTACAGACTGCGGCGATAAAGGTCGTCGCCTTTACCAACTTTGTACGTAAAGTTGCTCGCCTCTTTCCACAACCCGGCGGGTTGGTAGGGGTACACGCTCGGGCCGCCGATCGTTTCTACCAACAATCCGGAGACTTGTAACGCTTGGTCACGCAGCACGTTGCCTGGCAATCGATTTCGCGGGGCTCGCGCGTAAAGGCGGTTGTCTGGATCCTGCCTTAGATGCACTTGGGTGACTTGGGAACTGCGACGGTAGGTGTCACTGGTGACCATGGTTTTTAAAATGGCTTTGATGTCCCAGCCGCCATCCATGAACTCCGACGCCAACCAATCCAGCAGTTCAGGGTGCGTCGGCAAATCTCCCTGCGACCCAAAATCCTCGGGTGTATTGACCAGACCATGGCCAAACAGCAACTGCCAGTAACGATTGACGGTCACCCGCGCGGTCAGCGGATGTTTTCCATCGACCAACCATCGAGCAAAGGCGAGCCGATCGGTGGGCTGGTTCGCGGACGTCAAAACGGCGGGCACGCCCGCGGTAACCGCTTCGCCCAATTGGTCGTACACCCCGCGAGATCGCACGAACGACGGACGGCCGTTGGGTAAATCTTGCATGATCATTGTCGTGGGAACCGAGTCAAAGAACTTGGTTTCCGCCGCGATGGCATCGCTTAGTTCGGAAAACCATTGACGGTGTGCGGTGTTCTCGGTGTTCTCGAGATAAACGGTGCGGAGGACACGCGATTGAAGCACGGTCCGTTGATCCTCGGGAATCGCAGCGATCGTTTTTGGCGAATCCGCAACCGCCAGCAGTTCCGCTTCGTCGGCTCCCAGTGTGCGAGTCGTATAGAAACGAAGCTGATCCACTTGGCCCTTCCAGCGACCGACATGCGGGCTGTAGCCGATCCTCATCGTACCGCCGTGGTTTCGATTGGCCGTGTTGCTGTTGGTGTTTCGAATGACCTCGACCAGTTGCAGTACGCCGTCGACATAAATCTTCATGCCTTGTGCGCGCTGTGTCCCATCGTTGGTCAAGACGATGTGCTTCCACTGGCCCGTTGCAAAGGTTTGCTGCGTTTGGATCGTTGACACCCCCGAGATCCAGCGGCTGTTGATATTCCACCGCAAATGTCCATTGACGAATTCGACGAAAATGCCTTCGCGTTTTGTGCTGGCTTGTTCGTTCGACAACACGACCCCCGCATCGGTTTGGTCCGGCGACATCCAAAACGCGATCGAAAACCGTGCGTTGCCGATCAGTCC
>CAXBHV010000465.1:0-5954 GCA_963974855.1 uncultured Rhodopirellula sp.
GGTACTTTTCCTGAGCTTGTTTTTGGTCACCGCGAAAGTGGGCCGTCATTGCTTGGCCTTGCTCAATCCACAAAATGGCACGCCAACTACGGGGGTTGCCGGCCTGGCTGTGAATCGAACGGATATCACGAGCACGTTCAAACGCGCGCGATGCCTCGTCCAGTCGCCATGTGTCAAAGGAGGCCCAACCACGAGTCTCGGCGACAACAGCATGCAGCGGATGCTCGGGTAGCACGGTGGAATCCATCTCCAGCAAACGTTTCGCTGTCAAGAGTGTTTTCAGCGAGTCGTTACGGCGGCCCCACTTTCGTTCGGAATCGCCAAGTAGGCACAGACAGACAACATCAAGCGCCGTCGATTTAGCGTTTTCAAAGGCGAGACGATAATAGGTGTTGGCCTTGCGATAGTTTCGCTCGAAACTCGCCAGTAACAGTCCGTAGTCCGATTCGCACAACGCCTGCAACCCAGCGGTATCGGGACTAGGGTTTTGACCATAGAGTTCCAACGCACGCTCATACGCTAACGTGGCTTCCGCAGGGTTTGAACTCGCTTGCAACAAATTGGCTCTTAAGTGCCAACGCGTTGCCGAGTCTTCTTCGGATGTTCCTAACTCATCCAAAATGCCTGCGTATTCAAGCTTCAGCTCACCCACCGAATGAGCTTCGGGGTGAATCTCATCAATTTGACGGGTCACCAATGCCAACTCGGGCGGCATACGCCGCATGCTTTTCCGGACGATCTCATGCAATTCGTTGACCGTTTCAAAATCCGGGTGCGCCCGCAACCGGTCCGACACCGCCTGCAATTGATCACGGTCCAAGGCGGGATCGTTTTCCAATACTCGGCGTGCTAAATCGGCACGCACTTCGGGGGTGAACCAGGGTGTTTCTTCGAACCACCAATCTCCGTTGGGGCCTGGCAATTCGGTGAGCGATACGACCCAAAGCGGCGGACCGGTTGTGTCAGTCGTTGGCACCAATCGGCGACGCAGTGGGACCGCAACGATTCCCATCAGCAATACCAAACCCACCAGGATCAGTAAGCGACGATGCCACGGTGAAGGATGCGATTTGGACGACTGCCCATCCGTCGCGTGATTGCGAGACGTTTTTGTTGGTGAGTTTTTCGGAGGCCAGGTTTGCAGCGCAGTTTTAGCGGAAGCTCCTATCGGCGAGGCCGCTTTTACGGGTGATCCATGGCCTGACAATGGCGGCACGCCTGTGGAGTGTTTTGAGCTATCCGGTGGCGAAATCGGGAAGAAACGCACTACATCGTCGCTTTCCTTGACCCCAGTTTCGTCGGCGGATGCGCCGTCCGGATCCTCATTCGCCAGCCACGAAACCAATTGTTCCGGCACCGCATATTTGGCGATCAACGGCAAAACTTCGGTCGCAGTTTCGTAACGTTCATCTGGATCTTCGGCCATCATTTGCAAGATGGCGGCTTCGAGGTCGGGCGGACAGTCGCGACGAGTGTTACTGATCCGCACATCGGAATCCGTACCAGGCAGCAGCGGTTTTCCGACAAGCGTGCTATACATCAATCGCCCCAAGCTGAAAACATCCGAGCGTGGGTCAGGGTCCCGTTCGCCGCTCAATACCTCGGGGGCGTAGAAAGCCGGAGCGTACCGCATACCGGCCGGCCAGACCGCAAAGCGTGCTTTGTGCTCGTCGACGATGCCACCGGCAACCCCAGAAAGTTTGATATGTCCTCGGTCGCGACCACGGCAACCGATTAACACGTTTGCGGGTCGGACATCGGCATGCGCTTTAAAAAACGAGTGGATGCCGGACAAACCACGCGCCACTTGGCTCATGATTTCGCAGGCCACAGGCACCGGCATCGCCCGATGACTCTTCAGTACATCCACCAGTGTTTCACCGTCGAAGTATTCCGAGATCACATACACGGTTTCACGATACAGAATCAACTCGACGGGAGCAGCGATATTGGGGTGAAACAAATGCACCATGTCAGCCGAAGCTTGTTCTGCGGACAAGCCCAATGGGTCAACGAAAAACGCAGAGATACGCCACAGCACTCGAATCTCGCCCGTCAAGCGACGACGTATTTTGTACGCACCGCCGTACGGATTGCCATGGATCGGGCCGACGTATTCGTATTCGACCAATCGTTTAACGAAGTCGATCGGCTCGCGATCTTGATCCAATAACGCATCGACTAACTTGTCATCGTGAGGGAACCGAGCCCGCAATTCATCTCGTTTGATCGGCGCGTCCTGCTGCTGTCGATAGGCCATTTCATGTTGCAGCATGCCAAACAGCAATGGGCGCAGGTCGTCCGGAGCGACCTGCGCTAATCCAGGAGATTGCTCAGCGTGTTGACGAGTCGCCGATGTTTGCAACCGCTGTTCAAATGCGACCAGGATCTGCGCCGGAGTCATTACCGCGTTGGCAGCAGTAGTCGAATCGACCGAGTCGTGCGGTTTAGGTTGTGTCATGATTTCTCCGCTCTTTGCACGGATCGTGTTTTAATTTTCAATAGCGGTAACCCAGGACCAAGACAAAACTTGGGGGGTGGAATCCACTTTCCGCCGCAGCCCACGCTGCTGTCCTTTACCATATGCGGCGGCAGACATCAGTCGCTCAAATGGATCGAGAGGGCGTTTGGAGGCACTGCGGACAGCCCGCGATTGGACGCTTAATCCATCTTGTTCCAAAAACTCGTAGCGGGGTTGCGATTTTTCACTGCGAACCGGAACGGCAAGCACGATAAATCCTTCGGGACCGAGCGACGATGAGTCGACCGTGCCTCCGTCGGAAAAATGTGCCCCCGCTTGCAATGCTTCGGACAACCAGACTTGGATGCCATGATCCGCATCTAAATACAGCAACGTCACCCACATGTCATCAATGCCATGGTTTTCCACTCGCACCTGCAGATGGTCGCCGGGATTCAGTCGAGTCGGTGCATCTTCGCTCGGCGGCGACGCATCACTCGATCCGTTCGCTCCGGGCACGCTGCGAGTGACTTTCAGTTCGAGCTTCGAGCTTGTCGATCTCGTCTTTTCCTGCGAGGCCAAATCCGCAATTCGCCAAGTATTTTGCCATGCGAACAGTTTCTGAAAGTCGACCGCCAATCGCCGGACCAACTTTGCCGAATCCTGTAACGGATAAGGGCCGTAAACACGGGCGGCGGCAGTGCGTCGCCTTTGTTCTGATCCCACAGCCGATTCGTCAACGTCTTGGCGGAGTTCCGCGTTGGCGTCGATCAACAACACCGTCGGCTGATCAGTTTTGACATGATATTGTTTTTCGGCAATTGCTGGCGAGACAATTCGCAATCGCCACTGGGGCTCTTCGCTGGCGTCGACCCATTGCACCAAGTCGGCGATCTCAGCAGGCAGCGACTCCAACGCGGTCTTTAGATCGATTTCGGATTCTGGTGCCGTTGCCCCCGGCTCTGTTTCGATTGCCACTTTCAATCGCATGTCGCCGAGCTCTTGAAATGCGATCGCGCACTTGGCCAAATCAGGAAATGACGTGACTGGCACTTCTGCTTTTCCAGCGTATTCACAGCTTTCGATTTCACTGTGATTGGGAGCCACCTTGGTGATTCGCAGATATCCCAAGATCGCAGATTCCTCGCGGGTGCGGTCGTCCGGCGGATAGACGGCCAATATCGTGTTCGTCGCCATCCCCATCCACTCGCCCGCCGTGACACGTGCTTGTCCGCCCGAGTTCTCTAGCACGATGGAGGCACGTTCGGGAATTTGACTTTGGCCGAGGACCTCTCGATCCAGATCGCCACTGAAGAACGGAGTCGGTGATCGGGAGCCGCGCTCACTGCGATAGCGACTGACGACGCGGCGGCCCAAGTCGCGGTAGGTGAGGGATTCGTCTTGTGATTCAAACGTTTGGATCAAGACGTAGGACAATAGCCCATAGTAATGTTCCGGAGTGCGTGGGGCGTCCGAGGGTCGCGGCAGTTCGGGGGCGGTTTCAAATGCCTGGGCTGCATAGAACGCCGTGATGCTGCCGATTTGCGATCCATCGACGGATCGCGTTACGGTGTCGATGCTGTCGATTCCGTTGACTTGCGATCCACGACTACGTTCGACGGTTGGCGAATTTGCTATGTCGCTTTGTCGTTTCTCCGCTGCGATTTGCATCTCGGCATCGGGAATGCCCAACACTTGGGGTGCCACTCCGCGTTGACGTTCTGCTCCGCCGACACTGCGGGTCATCGTTCCCGAATGGCAACAATCGAATACGATCCAAACGGCCGCACCACGCGATTTCAGTTCATCGAGCCATTGCCCGAGTTGGTCATCAATGATCGCATTCTCGGGCTTTCCGTCGGTCCACGTTTTCACGTCGGCCGGCAGAAAGACTTCGTCCAACCCATCGTATTCGGGATTGGCAGGATCGAGTGTCGTCAATTGGGTTGCTGGGATGGGAATCTGCGTCCCATGACCGCTCATCAACACAACGATTTGAGATTCGGGTTCCGCGACCGCGATCAAGTTCTCAAAAGCGGATTTGATATTGGCGTAGGTGGGACGCGTTGCAACATCGTCACTCCAGCCGACCAACTGCTGAATGTTCGCTGGCGAAAACCCAAATCGCTCGGTCAGCAAATTTGCAAACGCGGGAACATCGTTGGCGGGGCCCCATAGCTCGGGAATCCGCGAGTTGTTGGGATACTGGGTACAGCCAATTAATAGCGCGTGCTGAGTATTTTCAGCGACCGCCGGTTCGTCAACTCGATCGCCATGTTCGTCGGCTCGACCGCAACCGGTGAACATAAACGAAGCGACTAACACGAAAGTTGCGTAAACGCACCGCGCGGAGTTGGGGTTTGGCAACATGTTAACGATCCATACATTTCAACGATGGGAGCCGAGCAATTCGGGAGCACCAGCAAGAACCAGTACAATGGCCCCTGAATAGGACAACGTCCTCCGAAGTGAAATTGGACAAAACTAAGTTGCCTTTGCGTGAATCAAAGGAAAACAAACGGTAGTGACTTCGTCTCTGCTTTGCTGGTTTGGCGGGTGCACCACTGGTATAGTGGTCACTAGACCCCCACGTTTTATTATGTCACTTTCTGAAGTCCAGGCAAGCTAATTCTGGATTCGGCAAACAAGTCGTCGATCCTTTCGATTGTAGCGATTAGGAGAGTTAAGCGGATGCTTGACAGAGATGCGTTTTCCAACCTGATTCAGCGTGTGCAGAGCGGAGATTCGGAGGCTGCGACCGAGTTGGTTCGATTGCACGAGACCGAGATTCGCCGTTTTATTCGCTATCGATTGGCGTCCGCGTCCCTGTCAACTTTGTTCGAATCTCTCGATATTTGGCAGTCCGTTATGGCTCGTTTTTTCGTTCATCTTGATGCAGGGAAACTTGATCTTGAAGAACCCGTTCAGCTGAGAAAACTGCTAATGACGATGGCCCGCAATAAAGTTTACGACCAAATTCGTCACGAGAATGCGGATCGTAGAGATCGGCGAAAGATGGGAGGATGGAGCAACGAACTGTTGGACAGCCTTGCCGGTGCCGCCGAAACACCAAGCCAAATTATATCTCGCCAAGAGATTGTGGGATTGGTGCGAGCATCATTGTCCGACGAAGAGGCCTATTTACTGGACCAGCGGGCGAGTGGACAGTCGTGGGACGAGTTGGCCACCGAGTTGGATTCGCGGCCCGATGCACTTCGCAAACGACTCGTCCGCGCGGTCGATCGTGTCGCTAACGAACTCGGTTTTTGCGAAGGAGCCACATGAGCGTTCCTGCCACCCATGACTCGGTCGCCAGTCTGATTCGCGATCGCCCCTTACAACAAGTGCTTGCGATGGCGCGGAACGCGAATCGCGATCGTCGCTTGGCACTGTTCTGGGCCGACATGCGTTCTCGATGGCGGCAGGGGCAACAAGTCATTGCCGAAGACTACTTGAAAGGAATTGAAGACGACGACGAGTTCATCGTCGACAT
>CAXBHV010000466.1:0-5949 GCA_963974855.1 uncultured Rhodopirellula sp.
GCTGCGGACTTGACTCGAAAACCTTGGCCGCACTTACAAACAACGGTGATAACTTCGGCACTCATAATGACCTACTCAAAACGGGAATCGCATTTCTAAAACTGCGGTTCCATTGTAGCCATTCACGTAGTCGCTTGCTGCAGCAACAAAGCAACATCGTCCCCAGTCAGGGGGCGTTCACATGTGAAATTTTGACATCGGTAGAGCGTGGGCTTTCCATCGATGACTTCGCGGCCTTGGTTCAATGAGGCGACGGGGCCGGATTCGGGAGCCTGGCCGATCACCCACGACAAAGTGGCGTGCGGTCGATAATGGCCAAGAAATTGAGCACGCCATGCGGTCATCGTTTCGACGTCCGGGACTGCGAGCACCCATTGTTCATCGTCGTGCAACATTCGATCAAGCGAAGATAACAACGCTCCACACGCGGCCGCTTGCGTCTTCAGAATGGGGCCCGCCAATTTGAGTGTCCGCTCGGCTGCCACTCGATAGGCATCCACGCTCGTCAATCGCGACAGCTTCAAGAGGGCCATTGTCGCCGACGCATTTCCGCTCACCAAACTGCCGTCATGCCAATCTTTGGTGCGAGTGATCAATTGCTCGGCATCATCGGCGGTGTAGAAAAATCCGCCCGCTGCGGAATCCTCGAAGTGCAATATCATCACATCCGCTAACTTGCCCGCACGAGCGATCCAACGCGCATTGCCGGTCGCTTCGAACAAGGCCACAAACGCTTCGGCAGTGTAAGCGTAATCGTCCACATACGCATCGAGATGCGATTGGCCTTGTCGATACGCATGATACAGACGCCCATTGTCGGACATCATCTGATCGAGCATAAAATTCGCCGACCGCTCGGCAATTTCGATGTACTCAGGGCAATCCAATACTCCGCCCGCGATGGCAAAGGCACGTATCGCAAGGGCATTCCAGGCGGCCAGGATCTTGTCATCACGCCCCGGGCGGACACGCTGAAGTCGCTCATTTCGCAAGCGTTCGCGATCGGTCGCCAACTCTGTTGCTAAATCGGGCACCGCCAATTCAACTGCCCACTCGGAAATCGGTTTTGGCAGATTAGGATTATTTTTCCCTTCAAAGTTTCCTGAGTCGGTGATGTCATAGATCTGACAAAAACGCGCACCGCGTTCGTGACCGAGCACTGCGATGACTTCGTCCGGCGTCCAAACGTAATACTTTCCTTCGACTCCTTCGCTATCGGCATCCTCGCTGCAGTGGAATCCGCCCGCTGGATCGCACATCTCGCGAGCGAGATAATCGAGAATTTCTTTGGCGACGGTTGCGTGACGATCATGCCCGCTCACTTGGAACGCTCGAACATACACTTCGGCGAGTAGCGCATTGTCGTACAACATTTTCTCGAAATGCGGAATCAACCATTTTGCATCGACGCTGTAGCGTGCAAAACCGCCCCCGATGTGGTCGCGGATTCCGCCGGCGGCCATTGCATCGAGTGTTAACTCTGCCGCCTCCACGAGTTCATTGTCCCCGTTGGTATGGCCGCGTCGCAGCAACAGATCGAGATCAGTCGCATGCGGAAACTTTGGTGCCGAACCGAATCCGCCTCGTTCTCGATCGAGCACTTCGAGCAGATGGCTCGTCGCATCGCGAATCACCGATTCCTCGGGAAGAGATGCTGAGGGTTCACTAACTCCGAGGGCTAATTGACTGAGCGATGATGTGATTTGGGCCGCATGTTCTTCGACTTCGCTGCGACGGTTTTGCCAGGCGTCTGCTAACGCGTCGAGGATTTGCGAAAACCCCGGCATGCCCCGCTGTGCCGTAGGTGGCCAATACGTGCCCGCGTAAAACGGTTGTTTCGCGTGATTGAGAAATACACTCATGGGCCAACCGCCGCGGCCGGTCATCAGCTGCAGCGAGTTCATATAGATTTGATCGATGTCGGGGCGTTCTTCGCGATCGACTTTGATCGAAACAAAATATTTGTTCAGAAATTCAGCGATCGCGGCGTTCTCAAAGCTCTCGTGTTCCATCACGTGGCACCAATGGCATGCCGCGTAGCCGACCGACAAGAACACCGGTAAATCTGCCTGGCGTGCTTTCTCGAACGCTTCCTCTCCCCATGGGTACCAATCCACCGGATTGTTTTGGTGCTGAAGCAAATAGGGGCTTAACGATGTGGAGAGATGATTCACGATGGGTGCACCCTAACTTAAATTCAGACCGCTCGAACAAGAAGTATTGTCTTGATTTTAGCGATTCCAAACGCATTAAGTGAGCACTGCGACTGTATTAAACGTCGGTAACCGAGCGGGACGGTTTGCGAGTCCCTTCGCCGGATGGACGGAAATGGGGTCGCGGCACCGTAGTATGCCCAGCACTGTTGGTCGCTTGTGCCGCCATCTCGGCTCGTTGCATTGGGCTTTTGGCTGCCGCATCCAAATCACCCAAGTATTCTTCACGCACCTTTGGGTGTTCCTTAACCTCATCGGGGGTTCCGTCGATCAACACTTGGCCCTGGTAGATCACGTAGCAGCGATCGACCGTGCCAAGGATTTCGCGGCCAGCGTGATCGGTAATCAGGACGCTGATCCCACCGTCGCGCAGTTGCTTGATCACACTTTGAATTGACTGGACGGTGACCGGATCGATCCCAGCGAACGGTTCATCGAGCATCACGATCTTTGGATCGGACACTAGACACCGGGCGATCTCCAAACGACGTCGCTCGCCACCACTGAGCCCCGCAGCTCGACTTTTGCGAATATGAGTGATATTGAATTCTTCGAGCAATTGCTGCGTCCGGTGCTTTCGTGCCGAGCGATCCATGCCCAACAATTCCAGCAACGCAGAAATGTTCTGCTCGACGGTCAATTTCTTGAACACGCTCGGTTCTTGCGGCAAGTACCCCATATGCCCATCACGCGCCCGCCGGAACATCGGCCAATCGGTGACGTCGGTCCCGTCTAGGAAAACGCTGCCGCGATCGGGTTCAACCATTCCACAGATCATGCGGAAGCTGGTCGATTTACCTGCCCCGTTAGGACCAAGCAGGCCAACGATTTCGGCCTTGTCGACGTGTAGATTCACTCCGTCAACGACGCGGCGGCGACCATAGGTTTTCTGCAAATCGAACGCTTGCAGAATCGGTCGATCTTCGGAATTCGCATCCATGCTATTTCTGCTTTTGAGTAAAGGATGTGCGGAGAGTCTGAGATTAGCGGATCAACTTCATTCGCCGGAAATTGGGAGTAAACGGAACCGGCGAGTTCCACGAATGAGGCCAAAACACCATCAAAGCTTTGCCCACTAACAGATCACGGGGAACGTAATCGGCTCGTGCCCAAGCATCCGCTTCGGCGGTCATTCCCGGTCGCAACTTCGTACCCGCCCAGCAGCGAGCATCCAAACTTTCGGGACTATTGTCACCCATCGGAAAGAATTGATCTTCCTCGAGATTAAAGCTCACACTGCGTCGAGTCTGCCAGCCCTCGAAATCGGACCACAATTCAGGCTCGGCCATCATCTGTTGAAATTCGCCCATCAGCCGCCGCATTAGTTCTTGGTTATGAAAACTGAAGCGGCCGTTGGTCATGTCTCCCAACTCTTCGATGTCGTAATCGTACATGCCAGCGTCCGCTGACTTGGTGGCGATGTAATATTTGTCACGATCGATACGCAATTGATGAATCGTACTTGTGCCGCCGCGAACACCGACGCCGGCCGGTGACGCATCAAGTGGCTTTCCAGCATCAACGTAATACGGATGATTCTCGGCGTCCGATAGGAATTTACGAGCATCGTACGTCGTGGGAGCATCAAACTCGACAACCGAATCATCAACCCACAGCACGATTTGATCGTCACAATTACTCATTCGCACACGGTGTCGTGAACCCGCAGTTACCGTCGTTTGGGCGGTAGGATGAATGTTTGTTTTATCGCCGTTGGCATTGAATCCACGTGAATCGTCATCGCCAATACTCAGAGCTGCAACGCCGGTGGTTAAATCGATGGCACAGCGATAAGGAATTCCCGCTTCGACGAGCTCGAAGACAACCTCTTTGCTTTCTGCCGACGTCTCCACATCGGCCTCGAAAATCAGATCGCCAACCCAGTGCACACCATCGCGTGACAAGTCGCTCGATCCGTAGGAGGCTCGTCCCTGAAACTGCTCAGGTCCCTCGCTTGATTTGTACGAGGGGCTAAACGTTCCCGCCGAATAGCCCCCGTTTAACATACGTGAGATTCGTGAAAACCAGCTGGACCGAGTTGGCAGCAAGGTGGGACGCTCGTCATACACACGATCCGCATTGACGGTGACATAAGAACCGTAGGCGTAGAAGTCGGTGATCAAGCGGCTGGAATAAGGATCGACGTCGGCCAATGAGAGGCCTTTTCCCGCACGATCCCATTGTTGTTCGTCGGGCCATCGGTGGTAGTATCGCAACCAATGCGTTCGCGCAGGTGCTTCCGGGGAAAGTGAAGCGGTGAGCCCGTCGGCGTCTCGAGCGACATTCCAAGAATCCGTCGGTGGCGAGGTTGCTTTGTCCGTCCACGGTTGCCAACGACTTGGATAATTTGCCGCAATCAAATCAGGCGATTGAAATGCCGTGTCGTAAACGAGTTGGCTCATCGCCAGCAGTTTGTCGGCAGGTTTGCGAATGATCTCCTCGGCACCGCCCTCATCCTCAACCGGACGACGATAAACATCACCGTGATGGATTCTCAGCGTCTCGCCTGGCAATCCGACTAAACGCTTGATGTAATTTTGCTTTGGATTCCCCGGAAACTTGAAAACGATTACATCCCAACGCTCGGGCTCACTGAGCGTGTAGGCGAACTTGCTGACCAAGATTCGGTCGCCATTGAACGTTTCGTCATCTGCATTGCCTTCTAGATCCATCGGATTCACGTGCCGGCAATTCGGGCAAATCCCGGCAACGACCACCTCATCGGTCGAGGCACCGCGGCGTTCCAAACTCGCACCGACTTGGAACAAATTCCCGCAGCGGTCACAGGTCAAGTCTTTATGAGCCCCCATCAACGTGGGAGCCATCGAGCCGGTCGGAATCACGAAGGCTTCGGCTAAAAAGGCACGAAATAGCAGCGCCAAGATAAACGCGACCACAAACGCCTCAACCGTTTCTCGTTGACCGGACATGCGGAAGGTTTCAGCACGGACTTCCGCCGGATCACGATTTTCCACCTTGGCGGCGGATTCGTTTCCAGAAGATGCGTCTTTCTTGTTTTTTCGATTCATCAATGTTTTACAACGGAGTGTCACAACGAGATCACAAATGCGTCCGCCCATTGTGGAAAATTGCTCGGCTTCGGCATAGTAGCGGTTTTACGAGAGCTGCGGAACTTCGATTTCATTCGTTCTGAGACCTGCGATTCTTGGCAGCACCTAGCTGGATTTGCGGCGTCAGCCCATGTTTTGTCGTCTTAACGACCGTATTTTGGCTGTTTGCTAGCTTCGGTGATAAGCTCCCGGCCTCAGTCGGCACTACCCCCAACTGGGGGCTACGTGAAGTTCGCTGTTCTGGTTGCTGCGATTCACAATGCACAAAAACGGCAATTGCTCTAGAATAACGACGCGAACTCAGTGCCCCGCTCATCAATCGTTTTCCGGAGATCCGCATGCGTTTCCGCATGAATACAACTTCAGCCAGCCTCGGTCTGAGGTCTGTTTTGACATCGGTGGCGATTATTCTATTGTCACCAACCCTCGGGTGGGGGGATTCTGGGGATGAGCCGTCGCAAAATTCCGGGACGGACTCGTCAGAATCTTCTGTCAATCAATTGATTGATAAATTGGGCAGCGAAAGTTACGCGACTCGGGTTCGGGCACGCGAAGCGTTGGCCCATTTGGGATTGCAAGCTTTCGACGAACTGCATCTTGCTCAGTATCATCCGGACAGTGAAATTGCGATGACCGCTCGTCATCTAGTCAGCAGTTTATTGGTC
>CAXBHV010000467.1:0-5920 GCA_963974855.1 uncultured Rhodopirellula sp.
CGCAAACCGCTTGATGACGCCCGAATTCGCCGCGCCATTGCCAAGGCGATTAACCGTGTTCAGATTGTCGAGCAAGTCACTAAGTCGGGACAAATCCCGGCCTATACGAACGTGCCTCCGGGGCTGGCGCTGTACGAAAGTGCCGAGGGCATCAATCCCGACATCGAGGAAGCGAAACAACTGCTAGCCGAGGCGGGCTATCCCGGTGGTCGCGGCATTCCAAAAATGACGCTGCTTTACAACACCAGCGAGGGGCATCGCGCGATCGCCGAAGTGATCCAGCAACAGCTGCTGAACAACTTGAACGTAAAAGTCGAACTGCAAAACATGGAATGGGGCAGTTTTCTGGATAAGACGCAGCAAAAAGATTACGACATCGCCCGAGCGGGCTGGATCGCGGATTACCCCGACCCCAATACGTTCCTGGATATGTGGGTCACCGACGGGCCTCAGAACAGCACCAATTGGAGTAACAAAGAGTACGACCAATTGATTGCCGATTCGGCTCGCGAGGGCGATCCGGCGAAACGGATGAAATTGCTGCAGCGAGCCGAACAGATCTGGGTCGACGAGATGCCGGTGATTCCGATCTATTTCTACACCTCGATCAATATGGTCAAACCCAACGTCAAAGGGTTCTTTCCAAGTGCCCAGGATTTACATCCTCTGAATTTGCTCGAGTATCGAAAGTAAGAAGGTCCACAAAGGATTTGCATGCGAGATTTACTTAGCTACATCATCAAACGATTCGGCTGGATGCTGATCACGTTGTGGATTGTCTACAGCGTCTCGTTTGTGTTGATGCGCAGCGTTCCGGGCAACCCGTTCAGCAGCGAACGCAATGTGCCACCGGCAATCGAGCGGCAGTTGAAGGCACGCTATAACCTGGACGCTCCGCCAATAGAACAGTACGTCGATTATCTCGTGGGAATCGTCACGCGATTTGATCTCGGTTGGTGCATCCGGTTAGAGGATTACAGCGTCAACCAAGTGCTCGCCGAAGGTTTTCCCGTCTCGGCATCGCTGGCGATTTTCGCCTTGGTGTTCGCCATCATCTTGGGCGTTTCGGCGGGAGTGGTGTCGGCGGTCTATCGTGGTTCATTTGCCGATGTGAGCATGATGGCGGCCGCGGTGTTGGGGATCGCGATACCGAACTTTGTGCTCGCCAGTTTGGCGATTCTGCTCTTTGTGTTCGGAATCCAAATTTTTCCCGCAGGGGGCTGGGGCACGCTACGGCAAGTGGCGCTGCCGGCACTCTGTTTAGGCGCTCCGGTGGCCGCGTACATCGCGCGGCTGACGCGCGCCGGAATGTTAGAAGTGATGACTCGCGATCACGTGCGAACGGCATTTGCCAAAGGCTTGCCACGACACACCGTGATCACGCGGCATGTTTTGCCGGGTGCGATGTTGCCCGTGGTTTCGTATCTCGGACCGGCAACCGCCAGTGTTTTGACGGGATCGTTGGTACTAGAAAAGATCTTTGCCTTGCCTGGCATGGGCAGCCACTTTATCTATGCCGCGACCCAGCGTGATTACACACTCGCGATGGGCATGGTCCTCACTTACACCGTCATCTTGTTCATCATGAATTCGCTTGTGGACATTTCGTACTCCATCATCGATCCACGGGTGAAACTGCAATGAGTGCCCCAAATAAAAAGGAACTCGATCGCGAGCTGCTTGAAAAACTGCTCGATGAATCGAAAGAAATCCGTGGCGTTTCGCTTTGGCAAGACGCGTGGAAACGGCTGCGTCGCAAGCGAACTGCGATGGCGTCGATGGGGTTCCTGGTCGTGTTGGCGCTGTTGGCACTATTGACCCCGCTGTTGCCGCTGCAAAGCCCGATCGACAAAGATTTGAACAACCGCCGGTTCTTGTCACCCAATCTGCAAACCGTGGTCATGGGCGGCCGCGAGGGATTGAAGTTTGCTGACGGACGCTTGACCAGCGAGCTGGCGGCATTCAATGCCGAGATCGCTGAGCTACAGCAAGAGCTTAATGCCACGACGGATCTAAAGGAGCAAGCAGAACTGATCCTTGCGATCGACGAACGCTACCAAGTCGAGCACCCCTTTAACCAGCTTTGGAACGAGCTCGGTCCGGTTGCCTGGCAACTCACCCGAGCTCGCGTGGCCATGTTTGGTGACTATGCGATCCCAAGTATTTTCGGCACCGACATCCTTGGCCGCGATCTCCTGGCTCGTGTCTTTTGGGGAGCCCGAGTGTCGCTGATCGTCGGCATCGTCGCGACATTGGTCAGTTTGTTGATCGGAGTCAGCTACGGCGCGATCGCGGGCTACTTTGGCGGCTGGGTCGACGCGATCATGATGCGAATCGTCGACATGATGTACTCGATTCCGTTTATCTTTGTCGTCATCTTCCTGGTCACGTTTTTGGGCGAAGACAGCGTCAAGAAAAAGCTTGACGGAATTGGAATCGACCAGATCACGATTTTTTACATCATTATCGGAGCGATTTACTGGCTGACGATGTCGCGCGTGGTTCGGGGCCAGATCCTATCGCTTCGCCATGAACAATTTGTCGAGTCGGCGCGAACCGTGGGGGCATCACCGCCACGGATCATCTTTCGCCATCTGGTGCCCAACGTACTGGGGATCGTAATCGTCTATCTGACGCTAACGATTCCCTCGGTGATGTTGTTCGAAGCCTTCTTGTCGTTTCTCGGTCTTGGCGTTGCGCCACCCGACGTTTCGTGGGGGCTGCTACTAAACGATGGTGTCGAAGCGTTGTCGAGCGTGAAGTTGTTTTGGTGGGTCGTGGTTTTCCCAGGCCTTTCGCTTGCGTCGACTTTGTTTGCGTTGAATTTTCTCGGTGACGGACTTCGTGACGCACTGGATCCGCGTATGAAAAACCGGGACTAGCTGCGGTCCGAAAAGGGGTCTGACCCTTTGCAGAGAGCAATCCACTTTTTATGACATTACCATTTCAGAGAGGGTCAGACCCCTTTTCAGACAGAGTTTAGATTTGATGCCCGAATCCAACGATTCACCGATCCTTTCGGTCGAAAATTTACAGGTCAGTTTTAAAACCGACGACGGTATCGTCCGCGCGGTTCGTGGCGTGTCGTTTGACATTGGTCCCGGCGAAACCGTGGGGATTGTCGGTGAAAGCGGCAGCGGAAAAAGTGTGACCAACTTGGCGCTGATGGGGTTGGTCCCGAAACCTCCAGGACGCATCGATGGGGGCTCGGCAATCTACGGCGGTCGCGATCTGCTGAAGATGAACGAATCGCAATTGCGAACGATCCGTGGTCGAAAGATCGCGATGATCTTTCAAGATCCGATGACGGCGCTCAATCCGCTGATGACGGTCGAGCAACAGCTGTGCGAGATCACTCAGTTGCATCTGGGGCTGACGAAAAAACAAGCTCGCAGTCGCGCCGTTGAGATGCTCGAGCTTGTCGGGATTAGCTCGCCCGCGAAACGGTTGCGTGATTACCCTCATCAATTCAGTGGCGGGATGCGGCAACGGGTGATGATCGCGATGGCATTGTCGTGTGAGCCCGATGTGTTGATTGCCGATGAACCAACGACGGCACTGGACGTGACGATCCAGGCTCAGATTTTGGATCTGCTGGCCGATCTTCAGAAACGCCGCGGCACCAGCATCTTATTAATCACGCACGATCTTGGCGTGGTCGCCGGCGTTTGCCACCGCGTGTTGGTGATGTATGCCGGCCGCGTGGTCGAAAAAGCTTCGGTGAATGATTTGTTTGCCCAGCCGAAACATCCCTACACGTTGGGATTGTTGAATTCGTTGCCTCGATTTGATCAAGAGCAAAGTGAATTGCTGCAAGCGATCCCTGGCCAACCGCCGGACATGGCACGCGTCCCTGAGGGATGCTCCTTTCGTGTTCGATGCCCTTACTCGATTGACAAATGTGCCACTATCGATCCACCGCTTGCACCCGCGGGCGAAGGACGATTGGCGGCATGCATCGTCGATGTTGAAAACGCGACGCCTCGTGATTATGAGGTGACCCAATGAGCCAAAGTCCATTGCTTGACGTCCAGAATTTGAAGGTTCACTTTCCTTTTAGTCGTGGATCACTGTTCCGTCCCGAACGGGGAGTGATCCGTGCCGTCGACGATATCTCGTTTCAAATCAAAGAAGGCGAGACGCTGGGTTTGGTGGGCGAATCAGGCTGCGGAAAATCAACCACCGCGCGTGCGATTGTCGGCTTGGTGCCACCTACCGCCGGGACCATCCGGCTGAACGGATCGAATATCACAGGACTTCGTGACCGTGATATGCTGCCATTTCGCCGACAAGTCCAAATGGTGTTTCAAGATCCATTCGCGTCGCTGAACCCACGCATGACCGTGGGCGGCATCATTGGCGAGCCACTCGTGGTGCATAACTTGGCCCAAGGACGTGATCGCAAACTCGAAGTGATTCGTTTGATGGAATTGGTCGGGTTGAACCCACGTTTCCTTAATCGGTATCCGCATGAATTCAGTGGCGGCCAACGTCAGCGGATTGGGATCGCCCGAGCCCTCGCGGTCGAACCCAAATTGATTCTGTGCGACGAACCCGTGTCTGCTTTGGACGTTTCGATCCAGGCCCAGATCATCAACTTGTTGATGGAATTGCAACAGCGACTTGGGCTGTCGTATCTGTTCATCGCCCATGACTTGAGTGTCGTTCGGCACATCGCGACCCGCGTCGGAGTGATGTATTTGGGGCGAATGGTCGAGCTTGCTGACGCGGCCGACCTGTATCGATCGCCGACTCATCCTTATACCGAAGCGTTGCTGTCGGCGGTTCCGGTGCCGGACCCTGTGGTGGCGGCGACACGGGACCGAATCGTGCTCGAAGGCGAAGTTCCTTCGCCCGATCGAGAATATCCTGGGTGTGTCTTTGTTGATCGCTGCTGGATTGCCGAGCAGAAGTGCCGTGAAATACGTCCGAAACTGGGCGATCAAGCCCACGCGGCCGCTTGCCACGTACGCTGTCCCGAGACGTCGTAGCCAACAGGCCTCGGCGGCCGAACCACAGCATTCAGCCGCATTCTTGACGGAATTCTCACATCCGGGGGTGCCGAAAACGCACCCGCCGCGTACGCTTTCGGTATGGATGAACATGAAGAAACGCTCGACCAGTCGCCCAATGACCTGTTTTTGACGGCAGTGATCTTTGAGTCGGCGCTCGGGCTACTGGCGCTGCTGCTGGGATGGGCCCTCGGGCCCGACCCGCGAGCAATGATTCCTGAGGCGGGAATCGACAATCTGCGAAGTATCGGTTCGGGGTTGGCCTACGGCTGTGCCGCGGCGGTGCCGATGCTAATCGTGATAGCGTTGCTTCGCAAAATTCCCTGGGAACCGGTTCGCGAACTCGAACGGCTTAGCGAGGACGGGATGATCCGCACGCTGCTCAGTCTTGGGCGCGCCGAGCTCGTCGTGATCAGTCTTTGCGCCGGAGTGGGCGAAGAACTGTTGTTTCGCGGCTGGCTACTTCCTTGGCTTGCCCACATCGGTGGCGCCGACGCAGCACCGAGCCCCGTGGAATGGGGTGCGGCGTTGATCGGATCGTCGATCGCATTTGGAATGGTCCACCCGATCACACGGCTGTACGTCGTGCTGGCCGGAGCAATGGGGCTGTACTTTGGTGCGCTGCTGCTTTGGACCGACAATCTGCTGATCCCCATCGCCGCACACGCTGCCTACGACGCCGTCCAACTGTTAAGCCCCAGCTTCAAACGCAACGACCCGGACAACGTCAGCGAAGCCTAGTGCACAGATAGCAGGCGGAAGCCTTTTGTAGCGGAACTCGTCAAGAGTTTCGGGGAGCATTCGCTGTGGATCGAAAGTCTTGACGACTTGTTGATTTAATCCAAATGCAAGCCGCAATGGTGAGCCGTGGGCCGTAAGGCACCGGGTATCGCGTGGGACCCGGCCGC
>CAXBHV010000468.1:0-5919 GCA_963974855.1 uncultured Rhodopirellula sp.
ATACCGCCTTTGTGCGCGAACGCACTTTGGCCGACAAACGGTTGGTTGTTGCGCCATTGCAGGTTGGCGGTTTCGTAAACAAAGCGGCTCAGTTCGGTCAGCGGTGTCAGCGATCGGCCGCCCAGCACGCTGTAGCCTTTCTTCTTAAGCGACAGATTTGCCATCACGGTGATCAGGTCGACGTTGCCACAACGTTCTCCGATACCATTGATGGTTCCTTGTACCTGAGTCGCTCCGGCATCAACGGCGGCTAACGAGTTTGCCACGGCAAGTTCGCAATCGTTGTGGCAATGGATTCCGATTTGCACATCGAAATCGGCAAGCGCTTTGATGGCGGCTTCGGTGACTTCGCGAATTTGCTCCGGCAGCGTTCCGCCGTTGGTGTCGCACAAACTGAGCCAAGTCGCCCCCGCCGACGCGGCGGCCTTGAGCGTTTTGATTGCGTATTCGGGATTCGCGTTGTAGCCGTCAAAGAAATGTTCGGCGTCGTAGATCAATTCAGCGCCGCGAGCAAGAAACTCGGTGCTCTCGCCAATCATCGCCAAGTTTTCTTCGAGCGTCACACGAAGCACTTCGGTGGCATGGTAGTCCCACGTTTTTCCGACCAAGGTAATGCAGGGCGTTTCGGCTTGCACCAACGCTTTCATGCCTGGATCGTCTTCGGCTTTCATCGATTTCCGCCGCGTCATTCCAAACGCACAGACCTTGGTTTTTCCCAGATTGCGTTTTTTAATTTCGCGAAAGAATGCCACATCCTTCTCGTTCGACAGCGGGTAGCCACCCTCGATAAAGTCGATGCCAATCTCGGCCAACCGCTCAGCGATATTCAGCTTGTCTTGAAGAGAGAAACTAACACCTTCGCCCTGAGAACCGTCTCGGAGCGTTGTGTCGTAGATCAAGATAGGTTTGGCGTTCATCGCTAGCGTGTTGGAGTTAGAAGGGAGGTGCTGAGAAGCGAAAGGCGTGTGAGGGCTAAGGCGTTAGGGATCGAAGTTGGGAAGTGGGGTAAGCGTGCCGAGAGTGGATCTTTCAGGTACGAAAAAACCCCCGAAGCTATGGGTGGCCTCGGGGGTGAATGTCAAAGTGGCATCTCGAGTCGAGCCCTGCTCCGCAATTGACTGCGGCCAGTCCGATTCGTTCCCCGCGTTACGGCCGGCTTGTAATGCCGACGACGCGGATAATCATGGTGGGGATAATATTGTTGGGAGCCACGGAATTGTCAGTTTCTGTAAGGTTTTGAAGCACAGAGGATAGTTTTTTTGCGGACGCTGTCAATCGCAGCTATCCCGGGGTCAAGCGGCGTCGACGCGTTTGCACAAAGGAAATCAGGCTGACGACTAAGAAAATCGTGCAAAGCACCGTCATTGCAATGACAACTTCCATCGCGAATGAGTTCACTTCGATCCCGCGCAGAGCGCGAAACATAGCGAAAAGTACACTGCTTCCCCCGGTCAGCGTGCCCAGCAGTGCAATTGCGGCTGCGGTGTGCATCGCATGTTTGCGGCGGTGCGGGTTGAGCCCCACGACGCCACAAAATAACATCGGAATTCCGAACATCATCGGGCAAAATTGAGACGGCATTTTCTGCATCGTCAACATCAACGCCATCATTGTGACGATGCACAACAACAAGCCAAATACGATCGCAATGCGTGACATCAGTCGCCACTCCGCTCCAAAGTAATCCGCTGGGCTCCACTGCCCCGTTCCAAAGCCTAAGTTCCATTCGGTTCTCAACACGCCAAAACTGAGTCGTCGGTGCTGGCTGCGGGCAATCGAACGCAGATTTCGTGTCGCCCGCGACTTGCGGACGGTTGATTTAGTGAGCCGCTCGCGCGTGAGCGGCCGGGTTCCACACATTACGCGGTGCCTTACGGCCCGCGGCTCACCACTACCATTTGCATTTCGATTAAATCGACAGCCCGCTTGCGCCGTCGGCTGACAAGAACAAGACGGAACTTAAATTTTTTGGCAATCGCTTCCGAAGGCCGAAATCGTATCGCCCGACGTTTGATTGGGCGAGGGGGCTGTAACGAGCCAACCGATTCGCTCACCCGAATCTTAATTTTACAGGATAGCGTGACTGAATTCGACGTCTTGATTTCTAAAGCCGATTTTCGACGTTCCTTAGTCCTGCGAACGCACTGCGTTTTTTTCCATCTTTAACACTGGCAGTCGGCGTCCTAAGTCGATTTGATCCCGGATTGATTCGGGGGTCTCGTCGGCAGGACGAGGGCGTTGGTCAGGCTGGATTTCTGGGGCAACAAAATGCGATCCTTGGCATGTTCCCCGCCGTTTGAATTCCTTCTCGATCGCCAATCGCAGCGAGGACTTTTCCAAACACCATTTCGGTTCGATCAGATAGCTCGAAGGAGCATCGCCACTGACGCGTTCGACAATCACCTCGGCCGGAATCCGCTCGAGAAAATCGACTACGGTGTGGATGTATTCCTCTCGCTGCATCAACACAATTTCACCGCTTTGCACTTGGTCGCCCAGCGGTGTGCCTAAGACGGCATACAAATTGTGGATTTTGACGGCATCAAAACCGAGTCGACCGATTTCGCTGGCCGTTTCCATCATCATCGCGTGAGTTTCGCCAGGAATCCCCAAGATCACGTGGCTGCAGCATTCAAATCCGCGGCCTCGGCTACGATCGATCGCATTGATCATACTGGCGTGATCGTGGGCCCGGTTCATCCATCGCAGCCCGGCATCGTGGATCGTTTGCATCCCAAATTCGAGCGAGACATAGGTTTCGCGAGCCAGAGTTTCCAGCAGCGTCAAGACGCTCTCCGGCACACAGTCCGGACGGGTGCCGACGGCCAAACCGACCACCCGTGGGTCGAGCGAGATCGCCAGCCGGAAAACCTCTTCGAGCTGCTCGACTGGAGCGTAGGTGTTCGTAGCAGGCTGAAAATAGGCGATAAAACCCGCCACTTTGTCATAACGTTTGGTGACCGTTTCGATCCCCGTCGCCAATTGTTCGCTGACCTGTTTCAGCCGCACGCGGCGTGACGGGCTGAACGATCGATTGTCGCAAAAATTGCATCCTCCGCGTGCGACCGCCCCGTCGACGTTAGGGCAGGTAAACCCTGCATCAATGCTGACACGTTGGATTCGGCCACCAAATTGACGGCGCAGCGATGCACCAAATGCGTTAAATGGCAATTTTTCCGATTGCCATTTCAATCGTTCGTTAATTTCGGGGTCGATCAATTTAGGAACCGTTGCCATTTGTGAAAACTTGGTCAAAATATGAGGATGACGTGAACGGGGATCCATGGCTCGCTCGGCGGGTGATCGTTTAATCCGAACCTCGATCCGAATCCTTTGGATACCCGAAACCGTCATCATGATGGGGAATGTGGGACTTGTGCGATCTCAAAAATCGCTAAAAAGCCGCTGATTCCCCGTTTATTTACTCAGATTGGAAGACTGAAATCGTGGAATTTGAAGACGAACAATCGAAACCTCAGTTTGCGGGTGCCTATGGCCAGCTTACCCCTTGTGGTGGCGGTGATCCCATTCCGCTCGTGAAAGACCGACTTTTAGTCGGACGCCGTAGCGAATGCGATATTCAATTGAAATTCGCCAATGTTTCGAGCCAGCACTGCCGGTTGACTCTCGAACACGGTTATTGGTTCATTCGTGACTTGAACAGCCGCAATGGGTTGAAGGTCGATGGTCGTCCCGTTCAGCGTAAGCGTATCGACCCCAACAGCAAAGTGTCCATCGCACGCCACGAGTATCTGATTGAATATGAGCCGCAGTTGTTAGGGGCCTACGGACCTCCGCCGGCTGATGATGATTACTTGGAAGACCTGATGAAGAGTTCCTTGATGGATCGAGCTGGATTGTCCCGGCGCGATCCGAATAAGCCCTCTTCAAACCAAGATCGAAGCGGTTAAGGTTAGCGTTTCCTCAACCACGACACACTTCTGTTGTCTTGGCTCCATCCAGGATTCTATGGAATTCTGGATGGGGAATTACGCCACAATACCTACCGTTCAGTAAAGCACTCTCCATGACTCGATTGGCTCATCACGTTTTTTTCACTTTGAAAGACCGCAGCGACGAAGCGGTTCAAACGCTTGTCGAAGCTTGTGAAAAGTATCTCAACAACCACGACGGGCTTATCGAGTTTGCCGTCGGCACGCGCGTGAAAGATCTCAATCGTCCCGTCAACCACGATTTTGACGTATCACTACACACCGTTTTCGCTGATCGCGCGGCACATGATGCCTACCAAGTCGCCGAGCGGCATTTGCAGTTCATTGCCGAAAACAAAGAGACTTGGGCCGAAGTGAAGGTTTGCGACAGCAATCTCCGCTAAACGGCTTAATGCCAGTCTCGCGGGTCGATCCGGTAATAGGTCTTTAGCAGCCGGAATAATTCTGGGTGCCGGTCATGCATCGGCTGCGGCCGTTCGAAAAAGCATTCGCTGGCGACGGCGAAGAATTCGGCTTCGTTGGTCGCGCCGTACGGATCCAGTAACGTTCGACGTCCCGCATCAACGTCGTGTACGAGTTGCTTGAACTCTTGTCCGGCGATTTCGTTCCACGCTGCTTGGTCGGCGTTTTTGTCGAACGAAATCGAGCCGCCCATTTCGCCATCAAGACCATCTAGGTGATGAGCGAACTCGTGAATCACGACATTGCGTCCGTCATTATGATCGGCCGCCAGAAGGACTTCGGGCCATGACAAGATCACGCCGCCGTTGTCCCAAGCTTCACCGACGGTGTGCTGAAGCACGCCGTCACGGCTTCGCACCATCACGTCGGGGTAAACCAAAATTGTGGTCACCCCGTCGAAATAATAGTCTCCGGAACGGAGCAAAATGAACGCGGCATGCCCCGCGATGGTCGTCTTCATTTCATCCGAGACGTCCAGTCCCTCACAACCCTCCCAATTGCGTTCGGCGATCAATATGCGAACGCAATCGAGAATTCGATTTTGCAGGTCCGGTTGCAAGCGGTTGAACGCAGGAACGTTCTGTTTCAGGATCTGCAGTTGCGGTTCCGGTAACGCAACCGCCAACCACGCTCGTCGACGGCGGTTGCGAAAGAAGGACCACATTATTTTTGATTGACCTCGACCCCGAAGGATACCAGTTCCGCACTTTGTGCCTTGAGTTTTTTGGCGTCGATCGGGTTCTCACCGAGGTACACCTGCATAAACGGAGCAAACCGTCGTTCACCCTGGAAATCCTTACGACACATTTCCACCAACGGCGAAAGGTCGGCGATCTTGTTTCGCGACATGATCAGCATGCTCAACTCTCGCAATCCCGTAATCGGTTCAAGCGAGGTGATTTGGTTGCCCGCGATATCCAGAGTGGACAGCCATCCCAAATTACGAACAGGTTCGAGGTCTGTTAACTGGTTCTCCGAAACATCGAGCGACCAAATCTTGTTAAGACCCTTGATCCCGTCGATCGAGGTCAGCTTGTTCTTCGCCAGATACAGCGTTCTCAAATTGGCCATCTTTTTGAGCGGCGAGGTGTCGCTGACGCTGTTGCCCGCCAAATCCAAAAGCTGCATCGCGGTCAATCCCGCGAGCGGTTTGATGTCGGTGATTTTGTTGTTGGCCAGCGTGACTGATTGCAGTCGTTTCAGTTCTGCGATTGGCGTCAGGTCAGTGATCTCGTTGTCCGCAAGATCGATCAGCATCAACGCTTGGCAGTGCTCGAGGCCATCGAGGCTCTTGATTTTCTTTCCCTTGCCAACCACGCGAGAGATATTGGCCACATCTTCTTTGGTGATGGCTTCGGTGTTGTTGCGTTTCGCAAACACTTCGGCCCGCACAGCGGCTTCGAGTGCAGGGTCCGGAAAAAGAGATGGGGCCGGTTTGGCGGGCGCCTCTTTTGCAGCGGCTTCTTTAGGAGCCTTTTCCTTGTCTTCGCCACGAAGTGCAGCG
>CAXBHV010000469.1:0-5917 GCA_963974855.1 uncultured Rhodopirellula sp.
GACGTGGCGGTCGTTCTGTCGCTTTGTCGAACGATCTCTCGGAATAGAAACGATGTCTCGGAATAGAACGGAGAAGTGCGATGGTCGATGAACTTGTTACGGTACAGACATTTTGGAACGTCAGTGCGGCACACTTAGCAAAGTCGCGACTTGAGGAAGCCGATATCGTGGCATTCCTTGAGAATGAATACGCGGTAATGATGACTCCTCACATGGCAAATCCATCAGGAATCAAATTGAACGTCAAGCGTTGCGATGCTCAAGCAGCACTGGAAGTGTTAGCACCGCAAAAGTAAAGCGGTCTAATTTGCTGGAAGAATTGCGTCTGCCAACGTAGGACAGAAAATGATTTCACGGCGAGCGGGGGCGAAGCTCGTCTAGTTAGCACCGACCCCACAAGCCGAAGATGATCGGTCGGTCAGCTGTGGTCCGTGCCTTCTGTCTTTCTGGCCACGTGAGCACAGCGAGTTGAATGCAGGGTCGAAAGTTGGGACATGTACACCTGCGATATCACTGCAAGCTGGCAGCCGATGCGGCGGATTGTGGTTGAAGCCGAGCAGCGGCTTTAGGAATAAAGCAGCGGCCTTAGAAATAAGGAACGATCCAGAGTGTGAATCGTTACCTTTGCTCGGTCTGCGGGAACTCGATGGATGCCATGGGCGGCTCAGCCAAAGGCCCGGGGCGCATCAGCGATCGCCGAGAAAGAAAAACAGGGTGAGTGAGGGGACTCGAACCCCCGACATTTGGAATCACAATTGCAATTTTCTCCCGGCCTTTCTGCTGAAAAGCCCCGTTAATTACGTGCTTTACAGTATACCGCGATCGTTGCATAAGTTGCAAGAGGATGGTTGCAATCGCAGTATTTGGAGTTGTTCGGTATTGTTCGGTACTGGGTGCCAACGAAAAAGGGGCGAGCACAATTAGCGCCCGCCCCTAAGTCGTTTTGATGTGGCGACGTTTACGCCACACCAACAACCCGCAAATCATCCGCCACAATTAGCAGCGTCTCGCGACAGTCAGGGTCTTCGTCGATCCATATACGGAGCAATTCAAGCATGATGTCCCGATCCCTTTTGGTCGGCTCAAATTGCCTTGCCAGATACTCGCGGTGGCCATCGAAGTCGGTGACAATTCGCAGGCATCCGGGTGCGTGAAATTCGTCTGACGAGCCAAGATAAACCGTCCGCTTGCAATTCTTCTTTTCGTTCCACACGTACGCGATGTGGCGACACCACGGCGCGTAGGGGCGTTGCCGGAATTCCGCAACAGTGAGGGGGTCGCTGTGCAAGTCGCGAGTGCCGAGCAAGATGATAGAACGTTTGCGACGTGGCGCCACGTCAATCAAGTCCATGCGTGTCGTAGTGGGGTAGGTGATTTCCAGCATGGTTCCCGTTGTTAGCGACGGACGCGCGTTTACGCTGGTTTGCAACATTAGATACTCGCTTTCTCGTTAGCGGCAATATGATTCTCGAAAGTTAAAGCGGGCAACCAGTCGAGAAACTGGCTTTCGGCCGCTAAGCCTAGCCCGCCGCCGAAGTGTAGCGGGGGGCTGGGCGAAAGTCTACGCGGCTCGGCTGCCACTCTCGACTGATGACTCGTTTGTCGTGTCGAGCAATTTGCGAAGCGTATCAACGGCCTGTGCCGCTGTGAAAAGCGACACGGCTGTGCTCGACTTTACAGACCTTGCAATCTGGCATTGAACGCAGCTTCAATATCCACTGATTCGCAAAGTCTGTTCCGGGCTTTGGTCTGTTCTTCTTTCAACTCGGCACGAAGTGTGGGTGCATCAACTTCGTTCTCTTGCGATTGCAGCAGGCTCAATCGATTGTCGATGTCGGCAAGCTCAACCCTGACCGATTCCATGTGCTGAAGAATGTGCGAATGCTCTGTAACTTCCGCTTGTAGTAACTCCCACGACTTGCCAGCGTCAGCGAGAATCTGACCGATGCTGGGGCGGTCGTTCCTAGGATCGCCTGCCAATTGGACACGAAGTGCACGATACGTTCGTCGTGCATGGTCTGATACTGTCATAACTTGATTACTTAAAACTTAGGTAACGAAGATGCCAGCCGAAAGCACTCCGGCCAGCGAGGTTGTAAAAACGGGGGATCATTTCGGCAATTTCGCGAGCGATGGGAGTGGATGCTTGCGATTGGATCGCGACTTGGTTCCCGGGTCATCGTCCGAGGTACCGTAGATCACCAACGGAGGATCATCGTCGTTGGCCGTGCTGGTGATCGTCGGCGATTCGATGTCCACATTTGCAACCATCGCGATAACCGGCCAACCACCTGGCGGCATCGGGTGGATAATCGGCCCATCGTCGATACCAGCGGCTCCGCTCTGCGATCGCGGCAATGGCTCGGCCCAATGCGGTTGCATTTGGTTTTCGTACCAGCGGTGTGCGGGGAGATCGGTTTGTTTTTCGTTTCTGTTCATCAGGCTTTCTCCTGTAAGGTTTCGATTTGAATAACTGGATTTGCTTTGAGCTCATCGTGTGATCGAGTTTTCGATAAGCGCTTCTCTGTATCGCTCAGAACGCCACGGTCCTACGGAGAGCAACCAACGGGTGATATGACGCAAGTCGTAATTCCCCGGCTGCCCTGGCATCCCCTTTTGGATCCAGGTATGCACGGTCGATCGCTCCACCTCAAACGCCCTGGCAATGTCCGCCTGGGTCGCAAGATGCCATTTTGCATCGACTTGTTTTCGTTGTTGTTTTGTCATCAGAAAAACATTGGTGTATGCGAAAGTACCGGAGTGGGGGATGGGAAACCTGCGTTTCAAAAGGCCAGGAAGCACCACGACATACCGGGGGAGGGGGTGCCCGCCCTCGGCGGTCCAAGGGCAGGAGCGAGCGATGCCAGCGAGATTGAAACCGACACCGCCCGCTCCATTCCTCGAGAGTGCTCTACGCTAGCCTTGCTTCGTCAACCAACTGCTCTTCACGTGCAACAGCCGCACTGACGGCCGCCTCTGCGTCCTGCAATCGACGCTCAGCATTGGCGATACCTTCGGCTGCCTCTTGACGTGCGAGAGGCGTGTCTTCTTCGGTGCCAGCATTGGGTGTCCGAGACTTCATCTCAGCGAGATGCTTAACGGCTGCCTTCTGCTCTGCGGCTGCTACTTGCAACTCAACCCGTGCTTGCTGCATCATGCCGTCAAACCGCTCAGGACGGGTCCGATGCAACTCGCCCTCTGCCATGCTGGCTTGTGAGATAGCCTCACGCTTTGCTTCCAGTTCAATACGCAATGGTTTAGCCGCATCATCATGCGATCGCTGTGCGGTTTCTAGGACGGCCGCGATGGCGTCAAGCTGTTCCTTGATCGCTGGGATTTCATCGTTAGCCTTCTCGCCCGCCGCGATGGTAGCCCGCAATTCAACGCGACGCTGGGATTTGGAAACCTCATCTTCTAAATCATCCAGCGACTTCTCCGCCCCTGCCAGGATGCTTCTAACTGCATCGGCTGCCGGTGGTTTCTTGCCATTCGCAAGAGTGTTGACCAATTCGTAGAACGCCTTTTCATCGGCTTCACGATTCTGTCGAACGTCTGCAATCAATTTTGCTACTGCTGAAACTGCCATAACTCTAACTCTCTCTCAAAGGGATTTTTGCCGGTAAGAAACGCTCTCACTTGGCGGAAACATAAGGACGCATTGCAGCTAAAACGTGCTGCATCGCGTTATCGCTCTGGTCAAGGTTCCACCATCGGTGAAGATCCTTTTTCCATTGCTCAACAAACTGTTGCGGTGGTCGGCATTGCCGTAAGTCGTGAAACGTGAGCCAACTATCAAACCCGTTGACTTCACGCTCTAACGCTCGGCTGTAAATTGGTCGCATCGATAGGTCATAGGCTCGATGGTCAAAAATTAGGTGATCGGCAATTCGCTCGACTCCAAGGCGATATGCTCGATTGACGACGTGGCAAAGTGTGCGGATGAACTGGGCATCGTGACCGCTCCAAGGTGGCAGCGTCTCGCTGGCCTCTCGCTCGCCATCGCTTGTAATCCACTTGCCGACAATCGCTCGGGTGCTTTGGGTCACTTCGTCCGCGATCTCATCAGGCAGCACCCGGTAGTCGATCGGCGCTGATAACGTGTGTGCGGATTCATGCAGCAGTGTTGCCAAGATCCGATCCCGGTAGAGCGATTCGCGAAGCTCGTCGTCACCCCCTGCAAAGTCGTCTGCAACCGCCGCGATAGTCACGTCGTTGATAACGATGGCAGGCCCACGCCCACGCCAGCGGATCGCATCTTCCAACCAGCCCCGAAGCGAAACGTCAAGCGATGTCCCGGTGTAGCCCCAAACTGCCGGCGATGGTCGCAAGTCGTCCGGTAGTTCACGTGCGAAGCAAACGTAAATCGGTCGGCCACCAAAGTCGCCCGGGGCAATTCTGCGAAGTAGTTGCTCTAGTGAGTCTGCTGTTAGCCAAGTCTTCATTGCATGGGTGTCCCTGTTGTCGTCGCAAATGGGAGCTCGGTCGATTCCGAGGCGTGATCGTGAATGTCGGTCACTCGGTTGATCGTGGTTGCAGGGGGTGGGGGGGTGTTGTCCTAAGAATCGGTTCTCCAGTCCCAATGGGTGGGATGTTGAGGGTTGTAGAGGGTTTAGCTGGTTGTTCTCGGGGAAACCCCTTTCCTATGGAGCTATCAGCACAACTACCGACAACTACCAACAATTGGTCAAAACTCATCCGTCACCACTCCAATTCCGTGATAGACAACCCGGTTTCGATAGGGTCCAAACGTCGGCGTCTTCTTCTCGTAGCGTTCCGAAACTGCTTTACCGAACGCCGTTTGCGACCAACTCCCGCCCCACCGCTGATAGCTGTTGTAAAGATCACGCCCACTGACAATGCACTCAGCAGACTCGATACAGCAATCGGCAACGAAACCGCCGATATGATCTTGGTCACCTCGATATCCGGCATTTGCATCTGTCACCACCGCAGGTTCGACGAAACCGTGCTGCTTGTGGTCCCGGTATCCAGCGAGCAACCAATTAAGAATCCCCGGGCCCTCATCCTCGATCACGCGAAGATGGTAATCTGGTATCGGCTTGACTTTGTTCCGCAGGTCCACTGCGAACGGAATCAGCTTGATACGTCGCCAGATCCCATTGTCAGTGCCGCTGACTCGAGGAAGGTGATTTGTCGACAACCAAAACGTGTGGGTCCTGGTGAACGTCCAGAAGTCCTCACGCATCCGCCGTGCTGTGATGACGGAATCGCCTGTCAATTCCTTGACTCGTGACTCACGCATCTTAGAACCTTGCTCTGGTTCGCTAATTGCAACGATACGCTTTTGATACAGTGACGCCTTCTCGGTCGGATGTGCGTTCCGGTCTCCCATCAGAAGCGATTCGTGCGCGATGGTCCCGTAGTCTCCGGCCAACTCGATGATAGCGTTCCACAAAAACGATTTGCCATTACAACCGTCTCCGTAGGCAATCGGCAAGATATGCTCGCCAGTGTCGCCAGCAAGCGAATATCCAAGTATCTGTTGGTTGAATCGCAATAGCGTTTCGTCGTCGTCGAAAATCAGACGTAACGCTTCCATCCATTTCGGACACTCCGCATCAGGTTCGTAATTGACGTTTGCAATCTGGGTGATTAAATCGACCTGGGAATGTTTGCGAAATTCCCCCGAATGCATATCGAACGTACCGTTCTGCAAATTGAGCAACGAAGGGTTGCTATTAATCGCATCGGTATAAACAAGAATCCTCTCATCCGATTTTGCGAGCGACAAAAACGCAGCAATCCCTCGCTCTTTATTCGTCGCCTTGCAGAATGAAACGATTTTTGTGCAATCCTCGCTTGACACCATGTTGGCGATGCCAGCGAAGTCGCTCCACATTTTGGCGGCCATTTCACGACCATGTCGAAGCACGAGTGTGGAACCTTCGTCTATCTT
>CAXBHV010000470.1:0-5901 GCA_963974855.1 uncultured Rhodopirellula sp.
CGGCGAAGTTGAAATCGTCACCCGTGCCCCGCAAGCCCGATAGTCCTTTTGAAAAAACAATGATTCACACGATGCCTCTTCGATCCTTGATCATTCGCTGCCTTGGCGGTTTCGCTCGCTCGATTTCGATTCTCGTTTTCGGACTGCTATGCCAATTCGCGGAGGCTCAAGAAAGTTCGCTGTTGCGGCAACCGGGACCTCCGCCGGCGATGGCTGCCCCGAATGCATCGCTGCAACCGTTGCCGATGCCGCATCAAGCCCCAGGACCTTATTCCGCCCCGCCGCAGGCAGCTTACACGGCGTCGCCCGGCGCACCTGCGTTACTGAGCAACGTCAGTTGGACCTACCAACCGGCCCCTCGTTTGCGAACGTTTCAAAAGAACGACATCGTTACCATTCGCGTCGATGAGATCACCAGTGTGACCGCGACCGGCGCAGCCGAAAACCGTAAGAAAACGCTGTACGAAGCGATCCTGACCGATTGGATCCGCTTAACCGACTTTCGTTTGCGGCCAGACCCGCAGGCCAACGGAGACCCAACGGTTGCAACCGAATCCCAAGCCCAATTTCGTAGCCAAGCGTCCCTGCAATCTCGCGAGGCGATGACATTCAACCTCGCCGCGACCGTCGTAGACATTCGCCCCAATGGAAACCTAGTGCTCGAAGCTCGCAAGACAATTCGCATCAACGACAACCTTTGGGAAACATCGTTATCCGGAATCTGCCGGGCTCAAGATATCGCCCCAGACAACGTGATCCTTAGCCGCGATCTGATTGATCTTGAAATACGCAAGGAAGATCAGGGACATTTACGGGACGGGTACAAACGAGGTTGGTTCAGTCGTTGGTTTGATCGCGTCCAACCGTTTTAGTGACTGCATTCGCTTCAGAAACTGCACTGGCTCGTACTCGCAATGAATCCAAACGCACTAGGCTTCCAATGAAAATCCTTCCTCGCATCGCAATCATGATGCTGCTCTGCGTCGTGGCACTGCCAGCGGATGCTGCAACGCTTCGGCTTGGCGATATGTGCCGACTGAAGGGGCAAGAGATTAATACATTGCAAGGTCTGGGGTTGGTCGTGGGCCTACGTGGGACCGGCGACAATGACGCCGCGCCCACTGCGCGTGCGCTATCGCGGATGATGCAATTGATGGGCGGGTCGATGGCAGTCGATTCGCTTGGTCAGCTCGATTTGAAAGATGTTGCCGATGCCAAAAACGTCGCGATGGTTTTCGTTACCGCACGAATTCCCGCAGTTGGATCGCACACAGGCGACCAAATCGATGTCACAGTCAACGCGATCAATGCCAAGAGTCTCGAAGGCGGCTATTTGATGCTAACGCCGATGTTAGGTCCACGCGCCGATAACCCAACAGTTTATGCCGTAGCCCAAGGCCGCGTGAAGGTTAGCATCGATGGTCCCGCGACCACCGGTACGGTTCAAGGTGGCGCTAAAATGGAAGCGACTGTCCCTGCGTCGTTTCAAAAAGACGGCATGATCACGCTGATCTTGGAACGCGACTTTGCCAGTTTTGACAACACACAGCGGATCGAAGACGAAGTCAACAGTTTATCTGCACTGACGCTAGGCGATTCGGGTCGCTCCGGTAGTGGAGGGGCACGCAACAGCCGGCCTCGCGCTCAAGCGATTGACCAATTGCACGTGCAGGTTCGCATCCCCGAACTGTATCAAGAAAATCCGATCAAATTCATCTCGTTGCTACTGAATCTTCCAATCCAAATCGCCAGTCATTCGTCACGTGTCGTGATCAACGAACGCGAAGGGATCGTGGTGATCGGCAAGGATGTCGAGGTCGCTCCTGTGTTGGTCACCCACCGCAACTTGCGAATCGAAGCAGGCGGTGTGGGCGGATTGGTCGGAGTCGATGACAAGATCGATGAGCGTGATACGGCAAAGCTGAAGAATCTGGCCGATGCACTCAATGCACTCGATGTACCGACCTCGGACTTGATCGCGATCATCAAAACGCTCAAGGCCAAAGGTGACTTGTACGGCGAAGTTGTCTTTCAATAAACGACGAAGTCGCCTTTCAATAAAACGCCCCTTCGGAACACTCGCAATCTCATGAACTTTCCATCGTCATCCCCTTTGGCTTCTAAGTCTTCGCCGTTTGACCAACACGCGATTTCCAATCAGCCCGAAAAACCCGTCAATGAGACGCAGGAAGCGTTCACCGATTTCGTCGGTCAAACGCTGTTCGGCAGCATGCTCGATTCGATGCGGAAAACGGTCGGCAAGCCAGCCTACATGCATGGCGGCCGGACCGAGGAAGTGTTCCAGCAGCAGATGGATCAATTGATCGTGGAAGACTTAACCGACGCCTCGGCTAGCTCGATCGCTGATCCGATGTACCAATTATTTCAAATGAGCCGCAGCGCGTAGCATCATGCAAACAAACGAAACTTGGACAAACCGTGTCGCGGACTACGTCGACGAACTCGAAATCGTGGCCACCACGGTTCAGCAGTTGGTTGCTAATTCTCGGATCCAAACCAAAGCCGCAATGGCCAGCGAGGTCGCAGAGACCGGCTTGGAATTGCTCGAGGCTGTCGGACGTCTCGAGAACATGGTGGAACGGCGAGAGCAACTGCTGTCGGACACTCAGGCTCCTGCCTCCGGCACAACACTGATTGAAAAACTACGAAAGTCCGGCGAGAGCAACCTGGCTGATCGCAGCCAATCAGTCGCCCACATCATCACGACGGCTCACCAATCCGCCGTCTCGCTGTTTGTATGCCAGTACCATTTGTCCAGCCATTCACAGGAGATCCTGAGATTGCTCGCTGGAATGGACACCCCCCGAACCTATCGTAGATCAGGTGACGGGGAAGAACGAGAACGTGGCGGCGGCCGCTTGTTCAACGACGCGGCGTAACCGGATTTGCATGGTTTGCAGCGGTGCGGTGCGAGCCGCCCAATCTAATTCGCACGGTCTACTCGTTATAACCGGACGGATTACGGCGTACCCCAGCCAAAGTCGATGGCATTGGGGGTCGGTGATTGATTGACGCTGCAAGGTCCGCAACTAGACTGGATTTCTCATCGCGACTGCGTTTCCCTGTAAACGCCCTCTTTTGTGTCGCCATCGTCCGTTGGGAGCGTCGCGGTTGAGCCGCCGTATATCAAACGATTGTTGTGTCGTCGTCTACTGAATCCTCTTCCGCGAATCCTGCCTCTGGCACGAATCCTGCTACGTTTCCAAGCTTCCCCTTGCCCCCTGAAGATCATCGACGCCCTGAATCCCCATCTATTGAAACTGATGCAAGCGCCCCCTTGATGCGTCCGTCTTTTAACGCCAATTCCTCGATAGAACTGACTGTTGATTGCGTCCCCTTTTCGCATTTGAGTGAAGCGGATTTGCAAGGGTGGGAGCGTTTACGTCAATCGCAGCCAGAATTCGCCAGCCCTTTTTTCTCGCCCGCCTACACCGCAGCGGCCGATGCGGCGCGGGGAGGCGACGTGGAGGTCGCCTGGATTCGCCGCGGCGACGAATTAGCCGGCTTATGGGCCTATCATCGAATACGCGGCATTGCTTGGCCCGTCGGCCGATGTTTCAACGATGCTCACAATATCATCGCAGCGAATAGTTGTTCGATTGATTGGCGCTGGTTATTAAAAAAATTGGATTTAAAGGCGTTTCATTTTCACTCGCTAGTCGGATCCACCACAGGATTAGCGGGTAAAGATTGTTTTGAAACGATTGACGCTTTCTCATTGAAACTTGGCAATGACTCAAAGGAAACGCTTCGCCGCTTGGAACAAACACACACGACGCTGAAGAAACAGCAGCAAAAGACGCGAAAAATGGCTCGCGAGCTAGGGGAAATCTCGCTGGAGATCGATTGCCGCGACGCAGACCTGCTCGACAAAACGATCCAGCTGAAACGAGAACAATATCTCCGCACCAAACCAATCGATGTATTCGCCCCGGAGTGGCCCCACAAGATGCTCCGTCATCTGTTCGAAAAACCGCGCCAAGGTGTCTATGGGATGTTGTCGGTCTTGCGAGCGGGCGATCAATTGGTGGCCGCCCATTTTGGCATACGCGAAGGCGATCTGCTGCATTACTGGTTCCCCGTCTACGATCCTCGCTTTGCAATCTACTCGCCTGGCACCGCGTTATTCAAAAGCATCGTGTGCAACGCATCCCAACACGGAATTCGCACCATCGACATGGGGTATGGCGAACCGTCGTACAAACGCAAACAAACGGACACGCAAGGTAAAGTGATTTACGGGGTCACCTCGCATTCCACCCCGTATCATGCGTGGCATCGGCTGCAGTATCAAACGCAGCAATTAGCGCGACACATGCCGTTTAAACAGCAAGTGAAAAAGTGGATGCGGACCATCACGCCCCATTCCCACCAATCGCAATTGTCATAAGCGTGTCTGCTAGCAAAACAGTTGGACGAAGAGGGCCACTGTTCTACAATCGGTTTGGATTTAGTCCCCCAAATTCGGATTGATCATGCTCGAGCCTAGTGCCCCCGTTTACGGCTGTTTTCCGCGATGGCCTGAAAATGGGCAAAATTTCATTCACCCCAACGACGTGGCGATCGTGACCCGTCGCATTCCCAGCGAACGCGTCTTTCGCCGAGACCGTTTTGATGGCACCTATTACCACTATCAATACGGTTCGGTCCGATTTCGGCTTCGCCCCTGTCTGTGGCTGGCAGTCCAGTCAGACGGTATCGACATTGGGGACTTGGTCGAAACGGTTGGCGTGGGAATGGAGCGAGAATTGTTTGTCGCCGAGGTGTATGGGATGTATTTCGTTCGCCGCAAGGGCTGCATCCTGTACCGGCTGCGTCGTGGCGAAACGATGATTCCAAATCTTTACCATTCCAAGAGCATGCGGCTATTGACCGATAAAACTCACTTGCGTCCTGGTGAAATCAATCATCCGATGCCTCAGGTGTTTGATCGCGGCGAGCGAATCCCCGGCGACTTGGTTTAGTGCGACCTGGTTTAGTGCGACCTGGTGTAGAGCGGCAGGTTTGCCAAGACATTTTCTTGGGGGCCACCGGTTCTGATCTTGCACTGGACTGAATCGCTGGGCTACAAGCCATAGGATTGTCTCGGCCCCACACTTATTCAGCGTAGAGCAAGGAATGCAACCGCTCGCCCCCCATCGGCTCATCGGCGTTTTCGTGGTGCTGATCGCATTGACCTGCGATTGGTCCAAATGTCATGCCCAAATCCCCACTCGGGACGAGGTCGACGCGGCACAGAACGTCGTGCTTCCCGATGATCCGGCTGCCATCATCGCTGTGGTGGGGCAAAGCCCCATCTATTACGGTGAAGTCGCTCCCAAGGTCGAAGCCCGCATCAACGAAGTGCTGGCGAAATCGAACCAAAAGGTTCCCGAGGACCAGCTACGGTTTGCCCGCATCAATCTAACGCGAGGCATGCTGACTCAAGCGATCCAGAACAAGATGATGCGAGAGAGTTTCCTGCTAGACCAAGTGGGAACGCAAACCGCCGATAAACGTGCCGAAGCCGATGCAACATTGGCCGCACGTGCACGGCAAATGTTTTTTGAATCGGAATTGCCTCAGCTGAAAAAGCAATACAAGGTCACTGATATTGCTGAGCTCGATGCGTTGCTTCGCGAGAAGGGCAGTTCGCTGGCGGCCCGGCAACGCGACTTTACCGACGCCATGCTCGGTCACCTCTATATCCGCAGCAAAGTCGAGAAGGATCCCAACGTCTCGATCGCCGACATCAATCAATACTACAACGAACATCTAGACGACTACCGCCACCCTGCCGAGGCGACGTGGGAACAACTGACCGTGCTGTTCAGCAACTTTGCTTCACGCGAAGAAGCGATGACGGCGATTTCTGACATGGGACGCGAAGCCTACTTTGGA
>CAXBHV010000471.1:0-5890 GCA_963974855.1 uncultured Rhodopirellula sp.
TTGGTCCAGCTGACTCCGGACGAGGAATCTCTCGACGGTCCCTCGGGCACCGATCACGACTTTACCGACTTGCACGCTTGGACCGAGGTCTACATTCCTGGGGCTGGCTGGATTGGCTTGGACCCAACATCGGGCTTGTTCGCTGGCGAAGGGCACATTCCGTTGGCTTGTACACCGGATCCGATCAGTGCGGCACCTGTCACCGGAGCCTCCGAGAAATGTGAAGTCGAATTCGATTTTCGCAATGTGGTCACACGCGTCCACGAAGATCCGCGAGTCACGAAGCCTTACACCGACCAACAATGGGAATCGATTCGCACTTTGGGCCGCCAAGTCGATGACGAACTGAATCATCTAGACGTCCGTTTGACGATGGGCGGCGAACCGACGTTTGTCTCCATCGACGATATGGACGGGGCTCAGTGGAACACCGCAGCGTTGGGCGTGCACAAACGCGAACGCGCCGGCGTGCTGCTGAAGCGATTGAATGAGTCGTTCGCCAGCGGTGCGTTGTTGCATTACGGCGAAGGCAAGTGGTACCCCGGTGAACCACTGCCGCGATGGGCGCTGGGATGTTTTTGGCGGAACGATGGAATACCGCTTTGGCGTGATGAACGCTGGATCGCCGACGAGACGAAACCGACCAACGTCACGGTCCACGACGCCGAGCGTTTTGGCCAAGTCGTCGCGAGCATGCTGGGGATCGATTCACGATTTCTCGTCGCCGCTCGCGAAGATTGGCTGTATTACCTATGGCGTGAAAGTCAGCAGCAGGTAGGAGCCGACAATATTGTCATTCCCTGGGCCCGGCAATACCGCGACGACCTTAGCCTTGCACTTGCTCGAGGATTAGACGGTGCGATTGGCTTTGCGTTGCCTCTACGTTGGGACTTTGCGCGAGATCATTGGCAATCGGGGACATGGGCATTCCCACGCGGCGAAATGTTTTTGATGCCGGGCGGTTCCCCGATGGGATTGCGATTGCCGCATGGGCAATTGCCATGGGCGGTCGAAGAGTTATTTGAGTACGACTACATCGCCCCCTCTTTGCAGCCACCTCTAGGCGAACAAAACAGTGGTGGAAATGCGGTCGCGCCTCCTCCGGCCGATGCCGACCCCGAGACCGTGCGTGCCTTCTTTAAACAGCTTGTCGAAGTCCCCTACACCGCATTGTGTATCGAGCCTCGCCAAGGGCATCTCTATGTGTTCATGCCGCGAATCGAAAACTTTGATCACTACACCGCATTGCTTTCGGCGATCGAAGCGACGGCCGCTGAACTGCAGCTGCCCGTGCTAATCGAAGGTTACGAACCGCCCGATGCGCCGCAACTCGAGTCGCTGAAGGTCACTCCGGATCCGGGGGTGATCGAGGTCAACATCCAACCCGCTGATAACTGGGATGATCTTGAACAAAACACGGTGACCTTATACGAGCAAGCACGGTTATCACGGCTTGCTACGGAAAAGTTTATGCTGGACGGTCGACATACCGGCACCGGTGGCGGTAACCATGTGACGCTTGGTGCCGAACAGCCCGCCGACAGCCCGTTTTTACGTCGCCCCGATCTGTTGCGATCGCTGATTACTTACTGGCAACATCATCCTTCGCTGTCTTATTTGTTCTCAGGATTGTTCATCGGCCCAACGTCGCAGGCGCCTCGGATCGACGAACGCGGCAATCATTTGCTTGATGAGTTAGAGGTCAGTTTAAGTGAAATCGAAACCGGGGTATCGCCGGTTGAGCTGGATCATTGTTTGCGAAGTTTCCTGGCCGATTTGACTGGTAACACACACCGAGCCGAATTTTGCATCGATAAACTCTATCCCGCCGACCGCCCCAAGGGACGCTTCGGCTTGGTTGAGTTTCGGGCCTTTGAAATGCCGCCGCACTCGCGTATGAGTCTGGCACAAATGCTGCTCCTGCGAGCATTGATCGCAAAGTTTTGGCGTAAACCGTATCGTCATCGCTTGGTCCGATGGGGAACGGCGCTGCACGACCGCTTTATGTTACCGCACTACGTCCGCAGCGATTTCCAATCGGTCATGACGGAGCTTGCGGATGACGGCTATCCATTTGATTTGGGATGGTACGAACCGTTCTTTGAATTCCGTTTTCCCGTTTATGGACGTGTGACGTACGGAGGAGTTGAATTGGAGCTGCGGATGGCACTCGAGCCGTGGTTGGTTTTAGACGAAGAGGACGGGGCGCAACGCCAGGCTCGCGTCGTCGATTCAGCCGTCGAGCGACTTGAGATCATTTGCCGCGGCCTTGATCCCAAGCGGTATCGCGTGACGTGTAACCGTCGCAGTTTGCCATTGCAGGAAACCGGTGTGCCCAATGAATACGTTGCGGGCGTCCGGTTCAAAGCGTGGAAAGCCGCGTTCGGTTTGCATCCGACAATCGGGATGCATGCCCCGCTCGTGTTTGACATCTTCGACCTGCAACTAGGTCGATCAATCGGCGGTTGTGTTTACCACGTCTCCCATCCGGGTGGCCTTGGCTACGATTCGTTCCCCATCAATGCGTTTGAAGCAGAGGCACGCCGCATGTCGCGGTTCTGGTCTTGGGGCCATAGCAGCGGCGACTCACCGCTTCCGAAATGGGTCGATCAATTAAAAAATCATTACGCAGATATGCCACCGTTGCCGCAACGTGATCCTGGCTCTACACCCAATCCTGATTACCCGCACACCTTAGACCTTCGTCGCGAAATTTAATGATGAGTATGCGTGTCGCCCTTAGCCACCAACTTCGTTTCGTCTTTCATCGCCAGGTGAATCCGACAACGTTGTGGTTACGTCTTCGTCCAGCGCCCCACACGGTGGCGAAGATCGAGGCCTATTCGATGAAAGTTCATGCGGACCCCAATTGGTTGACATGGGCGCGGGATCCGTTTGAAAACCATCTCGGTCGCCTGGATTTGCCCGAGCCGTTCAGCCGGATCGGTTTTGACAATGAGTTTATTGCGGACCTTGATCCGATCAATCCATTTGATTTCTTTGTCGAACCGTTTGCCAACGACTATCCGTTCGAATATCCCGAGCAACTTCGCAAAGAGCTGCTTCCCTATTTGCATCTCGAGAGCTGTGGCGCAGCGTTTTTAAGTTGGTTGAATGAACTCGATCGCTCGCCACACTATTTGGTCGAGTTCCTGACTAATTTGAACAACGCGGTCCATGAAAAATTCGAGGTAATTTCAACGGACGCAGTGGGAAAAGTGGATCTAGATGTTATCGCCAATAACGGTGGCGGTTCGTGCCGAGATTTGGCCTGGGTGCTAACTCAAACGTTGCGTGCAGTGGGGCTGGCAGCTCGATTTACCTCGGGTTATTTGATCTCGCTGACCACGGATAGCGAGGGTGACATCAGCGACGACGAGAGCAATGACGCGGCACGCCTGCACGCCTGGAGCGAAGTGTTTGTGCCTGGTGCAGGTTGGATCGGCTTGGACCCAAGTCTGGGCGTCTTTACCGCAGAAAATCATATTCCATTAGCCAGTGCGCCCGATCGATTTCGCACTTTGCCGTTGGTCGGTATCAAGGATCAACTCGTCGCTTCCTCGCATGACGAAGTCAAGCTCCGACGTTTGAAACCGATCGCACAGGACAAATTGCTCAGCGAAACCCATTGGCGTGACGTCGCAGCAACAGGACGGTATGTCGATGATGTCCTGAAACAGCAAAACATCGGTCTGTGTAGCGGTGCAGAGGTTAATTTCGTAGTCGACTCGGCACTGCCCAGCAACCAACAAGCTTTGGGTGATGGCAATCGGGATGTCGCACATCAATTAATGAATCGATTGAAAGCCAAGTGGGCACCCGGTGGCGCGGTCCACCTCGGCCAAGGCGAACACTATCGTGGCGAGGCCAGTGCACGATGGCGGATGAGTTGCTATTTCCGCACCGATGGCCACCCGCTGTTACGTCATTCCCAAAGTTTGGCTGACAACGAAGACTCCGCCCGGAATCTGACAAGCGATGATGCACAGCGATTCGCAAGTACTCTAGCGACCAGTCTTGGGCTTAACTCCGATTTCGTAATCTCGGCTCACGAAGACCGCCTGCACCAACTTTGGTCCGACCCTGCACAATTGAGCTACCTTCCGAGTTCGGATGAACTGAAAGATCCTTTGCAGCGGCAAAAGCTAGCCAAGCGACTCTCTTCGACACAAAACGAACCAGCCGGATACGTTTTGCCGCTGCGTTGGGATCCCGTTGGTCAATGTTGGGCGAGCGGGAAATGGGAATTCCGTCGTGATGCCTTGTATCTGTTGCCGGGCGATTTCTCGATCGGTTTCCGCTTGCCGCTGGATAGTTTATCGAAGCTAGCGACAGAGCCAGACGATATTGCTACCGAGCCGAGCCCACTTGAAGAGAAAGCTTTGTTGGCCGAAGTCTACGGCGAACCAAGTGCACGACAATCGGTGATCGCAGCGACTAGTCATGTACCCGAGGATGTTGATAGCGGTCGCAATGGTCGAGCACCAAGAACCGCGATGTGCATCGAAGTGCGTGACAATGCGATTCACGTCTTCATGCCACCAATTCATTACGTTGAACATTACGTCGAGTTGATTGCATCCATCGAGACGACGGCAGTGCAGTTGAATCTACCGGTTGTTCTCGAAGGCTATGATCCGCCACACGATCAACGTGTACGCCGATTTGTGATTGAGCCCGACGGCGTCCGTTTGCGATTGTTTCTGCCTGCGGCAGCGAGCTGGCAAGAACAGCACAAGATCTATGAAACCGTCTTTACCGAAGCCGATTCATTAGGCTTGGTTGCCCAGAATCGCTTGCCTCAGGCCGACGCGGGGGCTATCGATCCGGAAGAAATCAACGAGGAAGATGTCCAGCGTCCCTATAGCAACACCACGCTAACGCTAAGCGGAACAACACCCTCGACAAGTCCGTTTCTAAATCATCCGCAATTGTTGCGGTCGCTGATTAGTTACTGGCAAAATCATCCGTGTTTGTCATATCTTTTTTCCGGCACTCAAATCGGGCCCAGCGGTAATGCGCCTCGACCTGACGAAGGTCGTGATGACGCGTTATACGAGCTTGGCATCGCATTGGAGCGTTTCCCAGTAGGGGAAACGCCACATCTTTGGCTGCCGGACCGCTTGCTTCGCCACTTGTTAGCCGATGCGTCGGGCAACATGCGCCGAGCCGAAATTCGCGTGGATAATTTGTACGCACCCGAACGGCAAAGTCGACGACTCGGCGAAATCATGCTGCAAAGCTTTGCGATGGCACCGACCGCGAAACTCGCATCCTTGCAGTCATTGCTGCTGCGATCGCTCATTGCCCACTTTCATCGTCGCCCGTACACGCAACCCCTGGTCGCATGGGAGAGCCAGTTGCATGACCGATTTATGTTGCCTCAGGTGTTGTGGGACGATTTTGGTTCGGTGATCCGCGAACTGAATGAATCCGGGTTTCCGCTGCAACAAGAGTGGTTTGCGTCCACTCTGAATCTCAATTTTCCTCGCTTGGGTAGCGTGCAAATCGGGGACATCACATTGGAATTGCGAAGGGCACACGAACCATCGCCGCTACTGGCCGAAGAGGTGACGGGCGGAGGAATCGCTCGTTTTATTGACGTTGCGAATGAGCGGTTACAGGTGCGGCTCAGCGGACTTGTGCCCGATCGTTACGTTTTAGCCTGCAATCACGAGATGGTGCCGCTGAAACGTGGTTCGATCGATGGAGATTACCTGGCCGGGGTCCGCTACAAAGTGACTCAGCCGCCCTCGACTCTGCATCCTACGATTGCTCCGGTCGCCGCGTTGGTCTTTGATCTGATTGACACTTGGACAGGCAAGGTGATTGGCGGTTGCACCTACTATCCCTCGGCACCTCAGATGTGGCCTGAGGCTGTGCTGGGAAC
>CAXBHV010000472.1:0-5881 GCA_963974855.1 uncultured Rhodopirellula sp.
AAGGTTTCAAGGTCGAATTGCTCTACTCGGTCCCTGGCGAGGTCCAAGGTTCATGGGTGAATCTGTGCACCGATAACAAAGGTCGGTTGCTCGTCAGCGATCAATTCGGCGGCCTGTACCGTATCACTCCGCCCCCCGCCGGCCAGGAAATCAAGCCCTCGGACATTGAAAAGGTGCCAGCCGAAATTCGCGCAGTTAACGGCATGGTCTGGGCATTTGACGCGCTGTACGTCGGTGTCAACGATTACGAACGCAAAATTCCCTCGGGATTGTACCGCGTTACCGACAGCGACGGCGACGACCAGCTCGACAAGGTGGAATTGTTACGCGAGATTGAAGCGCGAGGCGATCACGGTGTTCATGCCGTCGTGCCTACTCCCGATGGCAAGGCTCTGTATTTGATCACCGGTAACAACGCAACGCCACCGGAATTGGCCGACAGCTCACAAGTCGCTCAAATTTGGGGCGAAGATCATCTGCTGCCAAGCATGCCAGACGGACGCGGACACAACCGTGGCGTGCTAGCCCCGGGCGGCATCGTTTATCGCGTCACCCCCGATGGCAAGACATTTGAAGCTTATGCATCGGGTTTCCGCAATATCTTTGACGCCTCGGTGAATCGCGACGGCGAATTGTTCACCTACGATGCCGACATGGAATACGACTTCAATACGCCTTGGTACCGTCCCACACGAATTTGTCATGTGACTAGCGGTGCCGAGTTCGGATGGCGTAACGGTGCCGGCAAACGGATGCCCTTCTATGCCGATAATTTGCCTGCCATTCTTGACATCGGTCCTGGTTCGCCAACCGGAACCACGTTTGGTTATGGGGCGAAATTCCCAGCGAAGTATCAAAATGCATTCTACGCGTTGGATTGGAGCTGGGGAAAACTGTATGCCGTTCATATCGAACCAAGCGGTTCCTCGTACACGGCAACCAAGGAAGAATTTGTCACCGGTGCTCCGCTGCCGATCACGGATGCGATCATCCACCCGCAAGACGGCGCGATGTACTTCACCATCGGCGGTCGACGTGTCCAATCGGGGCTGTACCGAGTGACCTACGTCGGCAAAGAATCGACCGAACTCGTTCAGCCTAAGGTTGCACAAAGTAAAGCGAGAGATACTCGTCACATGCTCGAAGCGTTCCACGGCAAGCAAGATCCGAAAGCCATCAGCACCGCGTGGCCCTATCTGGCGGACGACGATCGCTTCATTCGCTTCGCCGCACGCACAGCGATCGAGCACCAACCGATCCAAACGTGGGCCGACAAGGCGTTGACGGAAGCGGATCCAGCGAAACAAGTCGAAGCGCTGTTGGCACTTGCCCGCGTAGCTGGCGTTGACCCCCTGCACCGCACGGACAAGACGCCCGAGGTCGATACCGCGATGCGAGGCAAGTTGCTCAATGCGGTGGTTGCCATTGAGCCATCCAGTCTGGATCTTTCCGGACAATTGACGCTCCAACGAGCGACACAGATCATTTTGAATCGCTTTGGTCAACCGGACCAGGAAATGGTTGACAAGTTGATCGCTCGTTTTGACCCGCAGTTCCCTGCCGAAACGGCTGAGATGAATTGGTTGTTGTGCGAAACGCTTGCTTTCTTGCAATCGCCCACGGTTGCCGAAAAGGCGATGGCGTTGATTGCTGCGGCACCTACGCAAGAAGAACAGATGCAGTACGCACGTTCGATTCGGATGCTGACGGCTGGTTGGACTCCCGAATTGCACGAGGCCTACTTTGAGTGGTTCTTGAAAGCGGCCAACTACAAAGGCGGAGCGAGCTTTGACAAGTTCATCGAGTTTATTCGTAACGACGCTGTTGCTTCGCTGAGTGACGCGGAAAAAGAGTCGATGGCCGAGTTGTTGGCGAAGAAACCGGTCAAAAAGTCGGCACTCGAAAACTTAGGCGAAGTCTTCAAAGGACGCACGCCCAAGGAGTGGACGCTTGAAGAGCTTTCCGAGGCCGCTCGCACCGGACTGAAAAATCGTGATTTCAAGAACGGTCGCAAAATGTTTGCCGCCAGCGGTTGTTATGCCTGTCATCGCTTTGGCGATCAAGGTGGAATGACGGGCCCCGATCTGACGTCGGCCGGTCGTCGTTACTCGCCCCACGATCTGTTGGACCAAGTGGTCAATCCAAGCAAGGTGATCAAAGTGTTGACCGAGGACGGTATCGTCCACACAGGCGTTGTGGTCAATCTGAACGGTGACTCGATGACGATCAACACCGATTTGACCGATCCGAATCAACGGGTCAATGTGAATCGCAACGAGATCGAAGAACTCGTCGTGTCGGATATCTCCGCGATGCCTGTCGGACTATTCAATCCGATGACGAAGGACGAGATTCTTGATTTGATCGCCTACCTAATCAGCGGCGGCGATTCAAAACACGCCTTCTTTAACTAGCAATGTGGGATACGCTTCCAGCCTGTCATTAGCATGGGCTCCGGCTTTTAAAATCTCATCAAGGCTCCATCGGCTTTCGTCCGGTGGAGCCTTTTTTCAACACCTCACTGCACTCCCGCCCCATCCCCCCGATTCCATGCAAATAAAAATCCTCACCACAATCGCACTGATTGGCGCAGTCCTGACTGCCTCGGCGACGGCCCAGCAACCGCCTTATGACAATCCGCCGATCGTAGAAGCCGATTCGTCGTACTATCGAACTCGTTACGAGGCTTCAGCGGAACCCGGAGAGCTGATCTTTCCCGTTGCCTACACGCTTTGGGTTCCCCCCGCAGTCAAACAACTCCGGGGCGTGATTGTGCATCAACATGGGTGTGGCGAGGGATCCTGCAAATCGGGGCAAACCGGCGCGTTTGATTTGCATTGGCAATCGCTGGCCAAAAAACACGACTGTGCGTTGTTATCACCGGCTTATGAGCAGCCTGAAGGGACCGATTGCCAAATGTGGTGTGATCCACGAAATGGTTCCGATGCTAGGTTTCAAAAATCGTTAAGCGATTTGGGCGATCAGAGCGGTCATCCTGAACTTGGCACCGTGCCATGGGCACTGTGGGGACACAGCGGCGGTGGACATTGGGCCGGTGGGATGTTGTTGTTGCACCCCAAGCGAATCGCTGCAGTTTGGTTGCGTTCGGGAGTGCCGCTATTCGATGAGGTCGACGGACGTGCAATCAAACCTCACACACTGTCCCCCGCCGCACTGAAGGTACCTGTGATGTGTAATCTGGGCACCAAAGAAGGTGTGACAGAAAAAAATGGACGCTTCTCCGGAGCCTGGCCAGCCAACCAAGCCTTCTTTGGAAAAATGAGAAGCGAAGGTGCATTGATTGGGATCGCGATCGATCCACGAACCAGTCACGAGTGCGGCAATTCCCGCTACTTGGCGATCCCGTGGTTGGATACTTGTCTGGCGGCTCGTTTGCCCAACCGCAGCGGTGAATCGCTGCGACCGATGCCGACGCACGCTGTTTGGCTAGCGGAGCTAAACGTCGATGCGACCAGCGGAATGGTCGCGATGCCAGCGGCCAAATACTCGGGTGATCTCGCCAGTTCGATCTGGTTGCCCAACGAAGCGATCGCCAAGGCATGGAGTCAATTCATCATTGACACCAACGTTGCGGACAGCACGCCACCTCCGGCGCCGACCAATGTTGTGCTAAAGGACCGCGAGTTGACTTGGGATGCGGAAGCGGATCTTGAAAGCGGCATATCACATTTCATCATCGAGCGAGACGGCCAAGTGATCGCAACCGTTCCCGAGAAGAGCAAGAATCCGTTTGGACGTCCGCTCTTTCAAGGCTTGCAGTACAGTGACACGCCAGCCATGCCGTTGGTGGAAATGCGTTACACAGTCGAAGCATCGCAGCCCGTTACGGCGAGTCAGTACCGCGTCCGCGCGGTCAACACCGTTGGCCTCGTCTCGGGCGATTAGGTCGTTCCGAAGGTGCACGTGTTTCAAAGAGTAGAGATAAGATAAGCCTCCCACCCAAATCCCACCTTCGCGGTCAGTTCAACAAACAAAGAACTGCTGTCACATCGAGAAACTCCATGTTCAGTCGACGTCAATTCATCGGCACGATCCCCTTCAGTGCCGTTGCGATTTCCGCATTAGATCTCTCGCAACAGGTTCAAGCACAGGAATCGCAGAGCGACTCGAAGGAGCTAATTGTGAGTCCTCCGGTCGTCCAGAATCCACGTCCGAGCGGGTTCGGTGTCAGTATCGCGGTCAGCGGGCTTGCGACTGCTTGGGTTGAATACGGATTTGCCGAAGACGATCTTTCGTTCACCGCGGTGGCGAGTCAGTGTGGTTTGATCAGCGCCGACGATCACGCGTTGCACATCCGCGTTGAGCATCATGAAATCCTGCCGACGGATCGGCCGATTTTCTATCGCGTGGTGGCACAACCGCTTCGCTACACAAACGCCTATGTGCTGCAGCGAGGTGAACCGCAAGCGACAGCGACTTATCCGCTACGTTTGCCCAGCCCCTCGGGGGATCGTGTTCGCATCGTCAGTATCAATGATACGCACGAGAATTTGGAAACGATTCAGTCACTGCACCGTGAAATCGAAAAGCTGAATCCTGATTTGCTGATTTGGAACGGCGACAGTTGCAACGATTTTGATTCAGCCGATTCGCCTGAACAGATCCTCTTGAACCCTGGGAAAGACTTGAAGATGTCTTGGGCTAGCACGCGTCCAATGCTGTTTAGCAATGGGAATCATGACGTGCGAGGCCAACGAGCCAGAGAAGTGACAAAGAGTATTGTGCCATGCCCCGAGTCATCCGAATTGCCTTACAACCAAGCATTGCGTTTCGGACCATTGGCATTAATCACGCTCGATACCGGCGAAGACAAACCAGACCACCATCCCGTCTTTGCAGGAACCGCCGCCTATGAACCCTATCGCACGAAACAGGCCGCTTGGCTGAGTCGAGTGATGGATCAGCCCGAGATCAAGCAGGCAGCGTTCAAAATCGTCGCGTGTCATATTCCGCTGCGAGGACTGGATGGCCAAAACGACGGAACGACGCTTGATGGCTACGCCAGTTACAGCGGGTTTGGTGCAAAGCTTTGGTTGCCGATTCTGAAGCAAAACAATGTCCAAGCGATTCTTTCAGGGCACATGCATCGCGATCGGGTTGACCCGGCGAGCAAGGAAATGCCGATTTTGCAATTCGTAGGCGGCGGTCCAAAACCGGAACAAGCAACGTTGACGATCATTGATGCGATCAACGAAGGTGACAAGCAATCACTCGACATCCGGATCGTTGATTTGCAAGGCAAGTCATTGCATCAACAGCAATGGAGTTGAGTACGCCCGGCTCACCCAAGCAAAGCCTAAAGGAAACGCTGTGAAGCAATTGCATGCCGTGTTTTGTGGTGTTTTAACGTAGCGGAAGTCGTCAAGACTTTCGTTTCCATGACATATGCCGCCGAAACTCTTGACGAGTTCCGCTACAGGAAATGCTTCACAGCGTTGGCCAAAACGGCTAACTAAATCAGCAGTCTCTTCGTCGGTGGAGAGGTAACTGCTTTATAGGCCAGAAGAAAACCTTACCCCTAATATCCAACAACACCAAAGTTTTAGCGAAGCGGCATTAGCCGCCAACAAGTTGCGATCATCCCTTCAAACGCAAGCTTATTAATTGCGGTAAACTTTACCGACCATCGTAGTGATTCAGTTTTCGCGGATGGCCTTCGCCATCTTGGGGATCACGAAGGGGATGTAGACGACGCCTGAGTAATGGTTGCCGAGCATTCGCACGTGATGACTCGGGTCGAGATCGGCGGTGTGGGCAAGCGCGATTGCGTTTTGGATGGGGACGACTTGGTCGTAGTCTGCGGAGTACAGCCATGTATGTTTTGGGTCCAAGCGATGAGCGATTCGCATCGGTTCGACTC
>CAXBHV010000473.1:0-5879 GCA_963974855.1 uncultured Rhodopirellula sp.
ACCACGTTGTTGCATTCGTGTGTTGGTCGGTGTACCTTCGCTGACACCGTAGGCGACCGGATAGGCAGACGCTGCGAGCGTCGCGTCGCGTTGTTTCGTCACCGCTGCCAATTGAGCATCCAGTTCTGCCAACCGCTGTTCCGTGCCGGGGGTAGGTTCGGGGATGACCACAGGACCGCTGCCTGGGATTCCGAACGCGGTTTCTTGCAGTCCAATGTTGTCGATGTCACGCGTCGGTGCCGGTCCGCTGAGATGCCCGATCCCGTCGCAGATGAACGTATCGGCAATTCCATCCCAGTTTGGATTGAGGGGTTTGTCATTGAATTCGTTGAGCTCGTCGGTCGTGCCAACAATGCCGGAGTACGTCTTCTTTTCATGGTCGAGGGTGACACGCAGCGTGTACCACATTCCCGGTTCGAGCTTGCGAATGATGTCCCATTCTCCTCCGCTGCGAATCGCGAACTCGGTGGCGGTCACACTGCACTCGACCGCTAGCGATTGGGCCACTCCGCGGCCGAGAAAGAAGCGGTACGCCCCCTGAGGCGTCGATGCGGTGCTAGTGCGGAAGTCGATGCTAAAGTGGATCTGCTTTCCTGTTACTGAATGCAAGGCTTGTTCAAAACCGTAGCGGATCCCGTCGTGCGGTCTGGGAGCTGCCACGCGGACGCCACGTGTTCCCGCTGGATGAATATGGGTGAAGGGACTCTGCGCCTCGGCGAGAATCAGGTTCGGGCCGCTGGTAAACCATGGCTTGGACGGTGGTTTGTCGAGCGTTTGGGCTTCCAAGCCGAGGTCGACTCCGCCAGCGAGCGATTTGCCATCGAATTCCGAACGCTCTCGCGTTAGGCGTGCAATCTCCCCATTCAAACGCGCGAGTTCGTCGGCTTTGGCTTTGTCAAGCCGCGCGGCCTCGGCGGCGGGCACTAAGGGGGGAAAGTGAGCCGGGCGTTTGTGCACTTCGCCTCCGGGAAATGCCCATTTTGTACTTTTAAAAATGCCGTACAACGCGTAGTAATCCTCTGCCGATACAGGATCGAATTTGTGGTCATGGCAGCGGGCACAGCCCAGCGATAACCCCAAGATCGAGCGGCCCACCGAATCGATCACGTCGGCGAAATCAAGGTATTGATAATCAGGCTTGGGGGCGTACCCGTAACGCTTTCCGATGGCGAGGAAACCGGTCGCAGTCACCCGCTCGGCGTATCGATCCGCAGGGCCGCTTGACGCTAAAATGTCACCCGCGATCTGTTCGCGGACAAATTCGTTATACGGCTGGTCACGGTTCATTGCATTGACCACCCAATCGCGATACTTGCCTGCTTCTCGGACAGGATAATCGGCACCATCGCCGGCGGTGTCTGCGTAACGTGCGACATCCAACCAGTGGCGTCCCCAACGTTCACCATAAGCGGGCGATTGCAGCAGACGATCCACCAGCGATGCGAACGCATCCGGCGATGAATCATTCAAGAAATTCTGGATCTCCGATGGAGTCGGAGGTAACCCAGTTAAATCGAACGTCGCACGGCGGATCAAGGTGCGTTTATCCGCTTCGCCAACCGGAGTCAATCCTTGCTTTTCAAGTTCCGCTTTGACAAAGGCATCGACCGGATTAGCCATCCAGTGGGTGTCTTGGACTTCGGGGCACGGTGGCTTTGACACAGGCTGAAAGGACCAGAACTGTTTTGCCGATTCGAGATCCATCGCGTCTGATGCTGATCCGCTCTCTGGTTTTTCGACACGCGGATCCACCGCTCCTTGCTTGACCCAAGAGACAAGGTCGGCGATCTGCGCCGGAGTGAGTTTGGCTCCGTCGGGCGGCATCTGCACCGTGTTATCGGAATCGTTTACCGCCTGGATCAGCAGACTGTTTTCGGGATCGCCCGGTATGATCGTTGCGCCGCTATCGCCGCCGCGGAGCCACCCGCTGCGTGAATCAAGCCTGAGTCCTGATTCTTGTTTCTTTGGTCCATGGCACTCGATGCAGTGCGTGATCAGCAGCGGACGGATATGGGATTCAAAGAAATCGTCCGCGTGACTCTTGGCGGGCTCCAGCACGAATAGTAACGCTAATCCAAGCAGCCCACAAGTGAATCGGGTAAACGTTTGGTTACGTCGACGGTGTTGATGGATTGATTGCACTTCTATCCACTTTCTTCGTAACGGCTTGGCGGGATTTCTATGCGACCATCGCGGGTGGGATGAGGTCGCACTGGGTGGGAAACTTGCCGGTTGTGCAGCAAGTCGATGGAGCGAGAGGAGGGAATAACGTGCCGGGGAAACAGTCGATCGCCCTCCAACTCTACTCTATACACTGTGTTGATTGTATCGCATACGCACCGTCCAGGGGGCGAGTAACAATGGGGGCGGAAAATGATGCGATTTCCGCTGAGGAAACGCCGCACCGCTAATAGCCGCCGCCGGGGTTGTCGGCTTACGCCAGATGCTCGGCCATGGACGTTTTGGATTCAATGTAACGTCGATGGCCGTCGACGTAGCAGTCATGGACCAGTGTGTCGATCTCGGCTGCGGATAAAAATCCGGCGTTGAAACCAGGCACATGAGGCTCGATGGCTAGGCGTGCCGCTTGAATAAAGTGAGCGATCAAGTCCTTGGTGTCTTCGTTGCCGACCGCCAAGCGAATTGTCGTCGGGCTAATGCCGCTGGCAGCCAATGCTGCTTCGTCCAGCTCGGAATGGGTTGTCAGCGCGGGACAGCTAACGATCGTATTGGATTGTCCAAGGCTGATCATGTGAGCGAACATCGGTTCCAGCGAGTCAAAGAATCGCTGGAAAACCTCGGGTGGAACTCCTGTAATATCGATGGTGAACAGCGGAGCAGGCAAACCGATAAAAGAAAGGTTTTCGCGTAGCGGCGAATTCTCGTCGTGATTCAGTGCGTTACAGTGCACTTCGATGTTGGGATGGGCGTCAAAGAAGCGAGCCAGGATCTCGGTGTTGATGCACTTGTTCAACATGCGAACACCGAGCGTACGCATGCCTTGGATCACTTCAAACGCGGTGTCGGCATTCAGGAAGGCGCCTTTGACGTAATAGACATTCCAAAACATGGTCTCGTTCCACGCCACACCGTTGGACGTTTGGCCTTTCGGGATGAACATGTCGTGGTTACGGCCGATGACGACTCCGGCAATCGCGGATCCGGCGCCCGACAGATCTTTGGTGTAGCTGTGGATCACAAAATCGGGGCGTTCGTTCGCGTCTGCTCGCTGCAACGGTTGCACCAAAAATGGGGTGCCAACCGTGGCATCGAGGATCACCTTCAGTCCAGCGGCATGGGCGGCGCGGCAGATTCCCGGGACATCGAGCATGTAACCGTGAGGATTGCAGGGAGATTCGAGATAGACGTACGCGTTGCGGCCTTCGGCGATGCGATCGGCATACTTCTCTCGCGTTCGCTCCCAGCACTGTTGGAAGTCATCGGCCCCGTACCCCGAAAAAGTCTCCACCCCCACTCTCAGGTTCGATGGCTTGGCGTACCAATCGTGAATCAATTGATGAGCACCGCCGTAAATATTGCGGCTGCTGATCAGAATGTCGTCGCGGCCCAAGACGTGAGACAGCACGCCGTCGATGGCCGCCATTCCGCTGTTGAAATTCCAAGCAAAATATTCGGTGGCATACGGTCCGGCTTCGATGTCGACAATGAAATTCGCAAGTGACACCGAAGTGGGGTTGAGCAGTCGCGAATAGATCTCTAGCAACAACTCTTTGCCTTGAAACGCATCCGCGATCCATTCGGCACAGGCGTAGATGTAGGTCGCGGTGCGCGCGATCACCGGGGTCGCTGAAAAGATCGCCGTGACGTTGTCAAAGACCGCATAGGGGCCTTTGGCCGTCTGAGTCGAGTAGTCGAGTTCAAGCGATTGGTAGCTGCGGCGAAACGGATTTTGCAGCGAGTCGAGTAGTTTGGCTGTTTGAAACGCGAGGAATTTTTTGGAGTTGAAGTACGCGATTCGGTCCGAGCGATCAAGGTCGGTGATCGACTGCTGTGTCAAACGCCACAGCGTGTCGGCATCGGCGCTGGCTTCGTAGAGTCGCCGAGCAATGTTGGCCAGCGAGCGGCCATGATCCGTGGCCGGATTGATCCCAAAATGGACAAGTTGTTCGGCCACAAGTTGGTCGACATTTTCGGCAACGGTCGTATTGCGGCGAGGTGAAAGGTTCCGCATCGCCGCGAGTGAAGCATCGTTCGTGTCGGACATCGCGATAGCCCTGCGTTGACGGAGCGTCGTAGTTTCAGAGACACATAAATTGTATCCGATTCACGATCCAACAAGCGGCATTCGGGGACTGACTCAGGGCAGTTTGACTGCGACAAGTCGGCCTTGGGCGTTGCGGGCGTAAACGTGACCGTCAAGCAGGACAGGGACGGTCCAGCAGCGGCCATCAAGGATTTCAGCTCGCGCGAGTTCTTTATATTCTTTGCCCGTTGCCTCGGCGATCACTAGTTGGCCATCTTCGCTGAGTACCACCAACTTGCCATCGGCAATCATCAGCGAACCACAGCCAAGTCCTCGCTGCTGCCAAAGGACTTCGCCGGTTTCATGGTCCATGCACACCAGTTGCACGACGCGTCCGAGATTTGAGTTGCCGTCGAATCCGTACAAGTTGCCTTGATACAGGATGCTGTTATTGAAGTGATTTCGCATCTTGCGGTTGTCGTAAATCAAATCCAGCTTGCCTTCCGTCAGTTGAAATTTTCCGCAGCCGACGCCATAGCCGGTCGAGACATAAATCGTATCGTCCTTGACGATCGGGGTGGTGGAATTGGTGTGAAATGGCGAAGGCCAGGGAAAGGCGTTGAGTTGTTTTCCGTTACTTGCATCGAGAATCCTCAGACCATCCGAATCAAGCGTCGCGAGCATCGTTTTGCCGTCTTGCTCAAAGACTTCGGCACAGCCATAGCCCGCTGTGTGTTTGGACGTCTTCCAGAGCAGTTCGCCGTCGGTTTTGTTGTAAGAGACGATTCGTCCGCCTTGCACGATCAGCTGGTCCTCTACGATCGTGGGTGAGCTGTTGAATCCCCACTCGGGCAGGTTGACTTCGAGATCTGCTTGCAGGTCCCGCTGCCAGACGACCGTGCCATCGTTCGCACTTAGACAGAGCAGTTGTCCCTCTTTGCCAAGCGTGTAAACCCGGTCGCCATCAAGGGTGGGCGTTGCTCCGGGACCACCTTCGTATAGGTTGTCGACTAGCGCGGACGCGTAGTTGTGAGTCCAGATTGTTTCACCGCTGTTTTGCTTGAGGCAATAAATCGTTTCCTCACCGTCTTTGTGGCCCATCGTAAATAGGCGTCCATTGGCGATGGAAACGCTGCTAAAGCCGATGCCGATTTCACGTTCCCAGGCAATGGGAAGTCCCGATTCGGGCCAATCGACCGACCAACCGGATTCGTTCGAGATTCCGTCACGCCCTTCACCCAGCCACTGGGTCCACGACGATTCGGCGGCGATGGCACGAAATGCGAAACTGCACAGAAAAATCCAGAAAACGGTGGTGCGAATCATTGTTGCTCGGTACCGATAAGAGAGAGGCGGAAAGGGTGGGGCAGGGGGGACGACCCAAACGCGATGCCGTGATTCTATCAAGGTTCGCGGTTGAAGGAGAATTCGTCGCTCCCGCCGGGGCGAGCGAAGGCATGCTGGGTATATCACGCTGCATCACCGAACAGCCACGAAGTGGCGACATGTTGTAGAACACGCACATACGCCCATACGCACGGATTCATTGCAAGTCAAAGGGCTGAGTTCCGTAGGGTTTTCCGTTGATTTGCAGCGTGACGTGGTGAATGCCTGGGTAAAGGGAATACGTCGTCGCGGCGTGTCGTAACACATGACGCTTTTTCAAAGAGATCGT
>CAXBHV010000474.1:0-5876 GCA_963974855.1 uncultured Rhodopirellula sp.
CGATCGAGAGGCTCGTCCTCAGTATCTTCGATCGGTTGGTCAAATCCGCTGATCCGTTCCACGGCGGCGAGAGCTTGTTTCTTCCACGGTTTGTCCGTCAGGAAATCGAGCAATCGCGGAACAATCGCGGGGTCACGCAGTTGCCCGAGTGCACCCAAAAGTGCGTTCGTGTTCGCTGTTTTTTCAGGATCGTTTTCCATCCGATCCAAAATTGCCACACTGCTACGTGGATCTCCCAGTTTTACGATCGAACCGATCACGCTGGATTGCCAGCTCGGATCTTTGAATTCGCCAAGCAAACGGACAAGGGCATCGAAGGCTTCCGCATCCTGCTGTGTCGCGAGCTCGCAGGCAGCGTTTAGCCGCACGTCATCGAACCGCGACCGTGTCGCTGCTCGCAATTTTTCCTTCACTGCCGAATCTTTATCCCAAGCGGCTGCCAACGTTTGAACACACCAATAGCGTGCGGGTTGATAAGGCGATTCTAGGATTGTATCAGCGGCGTCGGCGGGTCCGATCCGATCGGTCATCAACCGCGCCACCTCCATCGCCAAGTTGTCGTCACGCTGCAGGATGACATCGGCAAGGATCTTTTGCCCGCTTTTGTCATCACCCTTGGAAAGCAACTTCAATCCCAAAACGGCCAGATCATTATGACCACTCTCGAGCCCCGCTTCAGCACGCGCCGCATCGTCCAGCCCTAGGTCACCTAGTTTTTCAAATGCCAATGTTCGGACGTCTGCGATCGAGTCGCTGGTGACTTGCATGATCACCGGTATGGTGGCCGCCAACAATTCCTTGCTCTCGGACGCCAGTTCGACCAAGCGACGAACCGCGGCTTGGCGAATCGAAGTCACGGTCATCCCGAAACTTGGCTTGCCACTTTTTCCCGAACGCGGCGCACCTGCTCCGTTTTGTTGCCGCACCAAGCCAACATAAGTGCCAAAGGCCAATTGTTTCAATTCGCTTGCCGAGGTCGAAACCTTCGGCAATTTCGTTGCCGCCGCGAGACGTTTGGCCGTCGCCTCGGCGATCTCATCCGCAACAATTTCTTGATTCACTTTCCATGTGTATTGCCAATCCTCGAACCGCTCCACATCGAGTGAGTGTAACAAGGTTACCATTCCTGGATCCCCAAACGCCATCACATCGATGAGCTTCGACATGTCATCGATGGAAATATTCCAGTTGTCTTCGGAGTCTTTTTCGCCACGTTGGTTCAGCAATCCCAACATGACGTCGCCATAGGCATCCTCGTTGCCAAATACTTCGAGCGCCCGAGCAGCCCACAATCGCAACCGTGGAGGTTGGCAGGTGAGCGCGAACAAAATACGCCGTGGGGTACCATCATGATCGCGAAAGTCACGCGACAACAGCACGAACAATGCGGCGTTGCGAATCCAACCGCTATTGGAATCCAATAACGCGGCCAGCCGAGTCTCGCTGGCCGAGCCATACGTACACGCTGCCATCAATATCGCATTCTCTTCCAGCACCGCGGACGCTTGCTCGGAAAAGACCATTGGCATGGCGATGGGTTGCTGGCACAACGCTAATCCCAACGCGGCCAGGTATTTGACATGCTCGTCATCATGTTGCAGCAGCGGCAACACCGCGTCGGAATCGTCCGGTTTGATGCTGTACGCCAACGCCAAGGCCGCTGCACGGCGAATTGCTTCGTGCTTGCTCGCCGTCAATTCGAGAAGTGGCGTGATATGTTCGGGCGATTGCAAATGAGCCATTCCGGCAAGTGCCGCCAAAACATTGGCTTCCCAAGGTCCCTTTTCCTCTTTCTTTTCAGGTTCCGGTTCGGTTGCAATCGCCAGTAAAGGAGCTGCCGATTGGGGGTCCCGATAAATCGCTCGCGCCGCAGCCGCTTCCAATCGAACATCGAGATGCGAGCTGTTCATGGCTTTGTAAAGGACATCGCGGGCCCCGGACGCAATGATCGCTTTGAGCGCTGTTGTACGAACGACCTTCTCTTGGTCATCGATCGCAGTGACGAGAGTCTCTTGGGCCTCTTTGGATTTCAGCTTGACCAGTTTTTCGATCGCGTTGATTCGCAAATCCGCGTAGGGGCTGTTTAGTGCGGCACGCAGCGGACCCACATCACGCCCATTCTTCTTCGCATGCAAGTGCTCGAGGGCATCACTGCGAATGGAGGCATTCGGATCGCGGAGCAGGTCGTACAGCAGCTCGTTGGCCCAGTCTTCCTTTTCCTGTGCCATCGCTTCAGTCAATACCTCGCGTCGCACACTTTCATGCGAACTACGCAGTACGAAGCGAAGCGTTTCGACTCCCTTGCCCGCGATCTCAAGATTCAACGATGCTTTGAACGCTTCACCTCGCACCTTCGGATCGGCATCGCTGAGCACACGCAGCATCAACGATTGACCTCGTTCGGTGTCGTCACTGGATTTGGTTTTACGCAGCACGGTGACGAGCGTCTGCAGGCTGCGGCGACGGACATCCGGATACTGGCTCGATAAGCCAACTTCGGCTGCGTCCAACGGATGGTTCGTCCGCAGACTGATCAACGCCGTCAGGGCCGCATCCCGTACTTCGGCTGCGGGATCCTGGATCAACGTTTCTAACCGCTGAACCGCTCGTTCGTCGCCGAGCGATTGCAGGGCCCGGCAGACATGAACACGTACGCCTGCATCCTGTTCACGACTGAGTTGCAACAACGTGCCGAACGCTCGAGCGTCTTCAAGAGCCGCGAGTGCACACGCCCCCAGCAAACAGGTGTCGGTCGCTCGTGAACTCATTGCCGTCAATAACGGAGCAATGTCCAGTGGCGTTAACTTTACCTTTGTCTTTTTGGCTTTCGCGGGCGGCTTGGTTGTGGCACTGGACGACTCCTTGGATGCAGTATCCGTCTCTCCTTCGGCCGCTGGCTCAGGCGACGAGACGACTTCAAACTCAAACGTCTCTATTTCGTGCAGATGGCGATGTAAATCTTTGTCCTGCTGACGCACTGCCAACGCTAGTTTGTCGCTTTGCAAGACCGAGACGAGAAATGCGGTGCGGCGAACGTCGGCGTCGCTGTCATCACCCGCTCGCCGGATCGCCGCTTGCGCGCGTGAATCGCCGAGCAATTTGCGTTGATACAATCGCACCGATGCCAAGCGGCGGACGTCGGGCTTGTCGCTTTTGAGAGCGATCAACGTCGGTTCCGCTGTGTTTTTGGCAAACACGTTCTCGAGTTGCAGGATGGCTGCCCGACGGACTTCAACAGGCTCTTTGCCCAACGCACCGATTAGCAACTGACGCGCCAGATCGTCTTTCTTTGCCAGCGGCTGCAGTGCCTCGACCGCAGCAATCCCGATGTTTGCTTTGGTGGCGTTGAGGGCCAATTCAATCGGCCCCAAATCGGTCTTGCCACGCAAATCTCGCAGCCCAACGAAAGCGGCCATGCGAACATGTTCATCGTCATGACGAAGCAGCGGACCGAGCAGACCGGGGACGCGAGGATGTTTTGATTTTGCGAGCAGCTCGGTTGCCTGTAACCGAATCTTGGCATCCGACTCGTTACCGATATGAGCGGCAAGCATCTCGACGCTTCGCGAATCGTCGTGGTTTGCTAGTGCATGGACTGCCTCGCCCCGATCCGCCACATCTCGCGAAGCAAATTGATGAGTGGCGCGAGCGTACGCATCGTGGTAGCGATGAGTCTCTGCACCAAATCGCCCTCCCGCATCGATCAAAAACAATCGAATCGAGTTGTCTTCGCCCGCGAGTACCAAGTGGGGACGCTCGTGAATTTCGACAAGCGTACTGTCGATGACCTTGGGTACCCCGTCGGACAATGTCGCCGGACGAGTGGCTCCGACGAGCGTCCAGGTTTTGCAAGTTTTGTCGCGGCCTGTGGTAATAAACCGATCGCCGGGCACATGCAACATCGAAGTGACATGATCACTGTGACTCGCACCGCGACCACGATCCTCAGGCTCCAACTTGCCGCGAGCGTGGGTCAACAACAACTTCTGATCCGCACCCGCCGACAAAAAACGCAATTCATCAGGCTCGAACAAAATCGATGTCACGGCTGCATCGTGAAGTTTACCGGACTCACTGATTTGCAAGTCTGATTCGCCTTCGCAATAGAGAACCGACACATTTCCTTTTGCGGTTCCGACTGCCAACCACTCGCCCGTGGGATCCGATGCCATGGCCGTTGCGTCCTCGGGCAACTCGATCGTTTGCCGCAGCTTGCCACTGGCTCGATCGATCGCCACGATTTTGTCGCCACACATCGCCGCCAATCGATTCCCGTTTAACAAGGCCAATGATGTTGCGTGCTGTGGCAATTCGGCCGCGAGCGGTTTCGCCGTCTTGGCTTTGCTTGCGACGTGATAGATTTTCGAATCATCACCCGCGATCCAACAATCCTCGCCGTCGACTAACAGCGCGTGACCGCCGGTTGGCAACGGCACCTCGGAAAGTTCGGCTTTGTCAGGATCAAGTCGATAAAGGAACGTGGCGATTCTTTCGCGATGTAGAGTCACGAACACGATCGACTTCGCTATCGAACCGATCGCACGAATGTCACCGCGATAGCTCAGATATTTTTCATTCATGGCCAAACTCGATTCTCGTGATCGCGACTAAACAAGCGGCGTGTTCGCTCTTACCTCGCGAACCTTTGAATTCTTTCAACAACGGCAAAATCTCAGCGGCAAAACTCGCGTCCTGCAGAGCCACGTCTCGTAGCGTATCGACGAGGTTTAGCTTCGCCTTTCGTGCCGGAAGCGGTGGCAGTTTGCGCATCGTATCGGTCGCGGTTTCTTTATCCTTAGCCGGACGTCCGGGCGGCACTTCAAACAGGATCCGCCGCAATAGATCATGAAGCTGCTGAGAATCGGCGGGTAAGTTCTTGGGCCGATCAGGCACTCCCGTACCGATTTTTTCTTCAATTGGAACTTCGTTTTTCGCTTTTTTCTTCTTCGTGAGCGATTCTGCAGGCGGGGTCGGTTTCCAGTCTGGCTTGGTCCCGCGATCGCGATACAACGACCAAAACGTACGAATCACAAACGCTCGCACACTGCGGTCGGGGCTCTCGGTCAAACGAAACAATTCCTCCGGCAATTTCAGTCGTGGATGCAAATCGATCAATTGCATTCCCAGGTTTCGCGTTTCTCGATTCTTGGATTCGCAAAAACTATAGACTGCGTCTGCAGTCAAAACGGTAGGGTCGACTCGATAGCGGCGATGCTCGGGCGAATCGTCACATGTCAACGCTTTAGCGAGAAAATCCCGCACCTCGGGGTAGGGCGATTCACACATCGTGACCAAACCATCGATCGGCGGTGCCCAGCGTTTGAACTCGTATTTGGCAAACTCAAGTGCCAAATCGCGAATTACGGGCCGGGGATCTTTGAATAGTGGCAAAAACCGATCAAAGGTCAAAAACTCGTCAGGAATTTCTGCACCGGGATCAACGGGCCGATCCGTCTCGGCCAAACGAATTGCCGGATGATGGTAGCGAATGTAGGTGCGTGCAAATTTTGCCAGTGGTGCATCGATCTCGGGCGAATCGACCATCAATGACCACAGGTACTCGCATCCCGATTGAACCGCGTCGGCACTGAACTCGCGTACCTCGCCCGCTAACATTTGCAAAAACGCAGTCTCGCTAATGATGCGGATTGCGGCTCCATCATTATTTAATTTTTCCGCTTTGACTTGCTTGCTGCCTTTGCGGCCTTCGCCGTACAGAGGAGATCCCTCATCGCCGATCACCAAATAATCGAGCGACTTGCCTACCGTGCTCGAATTGGCTCCCCCGGCCTGAGTGACCTTACCCTGTGCCTCGCCTCGCGTCATCGTTTTCAACTTGCCGGTGAAGACAAAGGATGCCCCTTCGAGATCAACGT
>CAXBHV010000475.1:0-5863 GCA_963974855.1 uncultured Rhodopirellula sp.
GACGTCGAGGGACTGGCAAAGAAAATCGTTCAAAACGGCGGCAAACAACGAATGTCGATTCGCGAGTATTATCCCGGCGAAAAACCATACCGAATGGTTTACTGTGAAGACCCATTTGGAAACTTGATCGAGATCTATTCGCACAGCTACGAACTGACGTATTCGGCAGGCGCGTACCAAGACGATTCGGAGAGTTGAGCGGCAATGCCTTTTGAGTCAGCTTCGTGCTTTGTCCCAGCTATAGATTAGGGACGTTGGTAGTGGACGAGGCAACGAGTCCCCGTCGTTTACAATGACTTAGGACTCGTCGCCTCGTCCACTACCATGAAACCGAATTGGGACAAAGTGTTAAGGCCGTCGTGCGTTGAAGCAAGACGCAAAGGTGCCTACTTGGCCAAATCCACTGCGACGATTTCTTCATCGTTGCGGGCGAACGCCGTTTGACCTGCATACGCCGGGTGGCTCCACACGACTGATCGACCGAAAGCTTCGCCAGTCGGCTGGAGAACATGAAAACGCCCCAAATCTTCGTAGCCAGCCGCGGTCAGCTTGGCCATTTGCAAGTCGCCTGTTTCGCTGAAGATCAGATAGCGATCAGTGTCCGCCAGTCGGGTCAAGAAAGCGGTGCCGTGCTTGATAAATCGCTTTTCATCTGGCTTAGTGGCTTCGAAAGTTGACCACAACCGCGACCCATCTTTTGCGTCCACTGCGATCAAATCGCCTTGGACGCAATCAGTTCCATAGACGACGCCTCCGGTGAATATCGGTGTCGCATTTGCACTGTGAACTGCCTCTTTGGGTTCGCCACGCCAAACTTCTTTGGCCGTCGGACTGTCGCTTCCCATTTGGATCATCAACGACTCGCTGCGAATTCCGCTGGCGTACATCAAGTCACCATCTACCATCGGGCGAGCGATCGACATGTCGAATGACGGAGCGATCGGGATACTCCAGTACTCGCGACCTGTGGCTGGATTCAGGCTGGTTACTGCTGTGGGGTGATAGACGATCAATTGACGTGCACCACCATGTTCGATGATCGAAGGAGTGCAGTAGCCGGCGTTACCGTCAATCGCTTTCCATTTGACTTCGCCAGTCAATTTGTCGAACGCCACAATGGCTTGCCCCTCGCCGCCGACCATCGTGTAGAGCGTATCGCCATCGATTAATGGATGAGACGCGAATCCCCAAATCGGAACCTCGGCGCCAAAGTCCGTCGACAGATTACGTTTCCAAACGACTTCGCCATCTGAGACTCGCAAAGCGACCAAATCACCTTCACTGCCTAGGATGTAGACGCGATCACCGTCAACGGTAGGTGTGCAGCGCGGGCCTGCGGGGTACGAGATGCTGTAGGGACGATCGTAGGCGAATTGCCACAGTTGTTTACCGGTTTCGGCGTCTAACGCGGTCAACCGTTCCTGCCCCTTCAAGTTGGCTCGTTGGCCAGCATCGTTGAATGCTTCGCCTTCGGTTTTTTCGTAATCAAAAACGAACACGCGTCCGTCGGCGACCGCAGGTCCGGCATAGCCACCCGCAATCGGAGTACGCCATTTCACTTTCAGGCCGCTCTCAGGCACTTCATCAATGATTCCCGTCTCGCGGTAGACTCCATCCCGTGAAGGCCCCATCCAGCCTGGCCAATCGTCCGCCAGCGCAGCGGTCGTCGCGACTCCAGCGAAACAGGTGGCGGCAACCATCGAGAAGAAGCGGAATCGATCAAAATATTGCAAAAGCATGGAGGAGCGTCCTTAGAAAAAGAGCGTGAAGAAATAGGTGGATCATTATATGCCTTAGCAAGGCCTTAGATGGCTATCGAAGCAAGTTGCCCGCCGCCCAGACATTGAGTTCCCGTAAAAACGGAGACCCTCCGCTGGTGTAAAATAAGCGATTGGGGCGTGACGAGCCGTTCAGCGACCCGTGAGGGTCAGGAAAAACCGCAACACGTTCGGTGAGATCTCAAGCCTGTTTGCTCTCGAACGCCCGCTTTTCCAACTGACAGCGACTGCGGAAATCGCCATGCGGCACCTGAAAAAGTAAAAAAACACGTTGCCCTTGACGATCGTCCACACAACTAGCATGCTATTGCGACTGATTCTCAATATCAGGTCTGTCCAGCGAAATAGCAAGCGACCGGCGATTCGTCGCCTTCTAGCCAGCCACACGCGATCCGTTCCTGAAAGCCTGCCGAGCCATCCTGACTCGGCCGAACTTGCTTTCAGGCTTGTATCCCTTCCTTGTGAGCCTTTGGCCGGAGCTTTTTCGATGCCCCATTCGTTCAGTCACACGTCACCCCAGCCTTATCGCAATCCATCGACCACACGATTGTGCCCACGCAATGGTTTTACGCTAGTCGAACTGCTTGTTGTGATTGCCATCATCGGCATCCTGGTTGGGCTTCTGCTGCCTGCGGTACAAGCGGCGCGGGAAGCCGCCCGCGCGATGCAGTGCAGTAACAACCTAAAGCAACTTGGGTTGGCGATGCACAACTATGCATCTGCTTTTAATGAAGCGTTACCGAACAACGGTTTCACTGGGGTTAGCTATCCGAGCGACTACTCGCCTCAAGCCAAACTGTTACCGTTTCTCGAGCAAGCCCAACTACAAGACCTGATCGATTTCGACATCGACCTGGGGCATCCTGGAAAAGACGACTTGCCTGTGGAACTGCATGAGGCTGCGGGCACACGTGTCGCCACGTTTGAATGTCCCAGCGACGTGGGGGCAACACTGCATGGCTTGACAATGCCGTCCGGAGCGTCGATCCAAATTGCGGGCACCAGTTATTCGATGAATCAAGGCAGTGGACTGGACGGGAAATTCAATCCCGAGTACGGGCCTGCGGATGGATTATGTTGGGTTAATGCGAGAACCAGATTCCGCGATATCCTGGACGGAACCAGCAACACGATCGCGTTTGCCGAAACCACGACTGGGCTGGGTATCGACGTGCCGTCGGTGACACCCAAGATGGATGTACGTGGTTATCGAGCGGGAGTTTCTTCGGTCGGCGCCCCGGTGATCGCCGCTGCTGGTAGTAACGACTATGCTACTGTCGAGACGGTGGTGACAAGCTGGAAGGGAGATCGCAATGCGTATTGGCTTCGCGGCTGCGTCCCCAATGGCTCGGTGATGACGGGCTACCTGACTCCCAACAACGACATTCCCGATCTGACGTTCCGATCAGCAAAAGTGACGGGCCCGCGAAGCTACCACACGGGCCTGGTCAAGGTACTGTTGGTCGATGGCAGCGTACGCAACGTGACCGATTCGGTTGACGCCGACGTTTGGCACGCCAGCTGGACCAAGTACGGACGCGAGGTCGAAACGGTGGCGTCAGAGTAATGCGATCGACGCGATTTTGAATTGACGCGATCATGGGTCATGAACTGCACGTGCTCCGCGATTTCACACCATCATCGCGGAGCGATCAACGACGTTCCTTAGAACAAGCGGTTCATGCCGTTCAACGCTGCGACGCGATAGGCTTCGGCCATCGTGGGGTAGTTGAACGTGGTTTCGACAAAGTACTCGACCGTGTTGTGCCCGGCGGGTTGATTCATGATCGCTTGACCAATGTGTATGATTTCCGATGCGTTGGCGCCGAAACAATGAACACCTAGAATCTCCAGCGTATCACGATGGAACAGCAACTTGAGCATGCCCGTCGTTTCACCGGTGATTTGAGCACGAGCGAGCGAGCGGAACAGACTGTGCCCGACTTCGTAAGGAACGCAGGCAGCAGTCAATTCACGCTCGGTCTTGCCCACCGAGCTGATCTCGGGACTGGTGTAGATCCCGGTTGGAATATCGTTGACTCGCAGATTGCCATCTTTGCGACCAAGCATGTGCATCCCGGCGGCGCGGCCTTGCGTGTAAGCGGCACTGGCCAACGATGGGTAACCAATCACATCACCGACGGCATAGATGTGAGGCACCACGGTTTGAAATTGCTCGTCAACAATTAACTGGCCACGATTGTTAGCCTCGATGGGAACATTTTCCAGTCCTAGGTCATCGGTGTTTCCGGTGCGTCCGTTGGCCCACAGAAAGGCGTCCGTTTTGACCCGCTTGCCACTTTCCAAATGCAAGATCACTCCATCGTCGGTCGGTTCGACTCGCTCCATCGTTTCGTTGTGTCGAATAATCACGCCTTGATCACGAAGGTGATACGAGAGTGCGTCAATGATCTCGTCGTCAAGAAACTCGAGCAGCTTTTCTCGCGTGTTGATCAAATTGACCTTGATCCCCAAATTGCGAAACATCGAAGCGTATTCGGTCCCGACCACACCCGCGCCATAGACGCAGAACGTTGTCGGTCGGTGAGTCATGCCGAGGATCGTGTCGCTGTCGTAGATGCGTGGGTGTGTGAAATCGACATCGGCGGGACGAAAGGGACGCGAGCCGGTTGCGATCACAAAGTGTTTGGCGCGAATCGGTTTGTCACCGTCAATGGAAATCGTTTGTGAATCGAGAAAACGAGCCGTGCCCTGAAAAACGGGCACTCCATTACGCTCGTAAAACGATTGCCGCATTGTGACTTGCTTGCCGATGATCGCCTGGGTGCCACGTTTGAGCTGCTGTAGCGAAGGGCTGAAATGAACGCCCAACTCTTGAAATGTCGGGTTGCGAAGCGTTTTCATTGTCGAAGTGATGGCGTAACGCAGCGCCTTGCTCGGGATGGTCCCCCAATGGGTACAGCCGCCTCCGATTTGTGTATACCTTTCTGCAACCCCAACTCGCATACCCCCCTTCACGGCCTGCATTGCTGCCCCCTCGCCTCCGGGGCCTGAGCCGATTACGAATAGGTCGTAGTCAAATTTGGGGTCTTGAGTCGTGGCGTTCATCTAGAGATCGTACTTTCGAGAGAGCGTTCGAGTTCGCGGTAACGCACCAAGTTTGGGCGTTGAAGAAGAGAGTTGTCAATGCAACGGCCTACGACGGCACCCACCGCTGCGATAGGCTAACGGTTTCCTAACCTTCGCTTTTTTTTACGAGTGTTTTACGATGCTAATCGCCTGTGTCCAATCGGATGTCACTTTCGCCAACATCGCCGAAAACCGCAAACGGATCACCGAGCACATCCATGCGGCCGGCAAAATGCAAGCGAAATTGGTCGTGATGCCCGAGTGTATGTTGTGCGGCTATGCGTATGAGAGTCGCGAACAAGCATGGGAACACGCAGTATCGATTGAGGATGATGTCTTTGTCGACATTGCCACCCTGGCGTCGACTTATGATTTGCATGTGACGTTTGGATTTCTGGAAAAAAGCGGCGATCAATTATTTAATGCCGCGGCCTTGGTCGGCCCGAGCGGCGTCGTTGGCTGCTATCGCAAAGTACACTTGCCCGCTTTGGGAGTCGATCGTTTCGTCAATCGCGGCGACATTCCCTACCAACCGCTGCACGCCGGGGACGCACGCGTGGGGCTAGCGATTTGCTATGACAGCTCGTTTCCGGAACCAATGCGTGTGCTCGCGTTGGGCGGAGCGGACATCATTGCCTTGGGGACCAATTGGCCCGTGACGGCGTATCGGACCGCTGAAATTGTCCCTCCGGCACGCAGCATGGAGAACCATTTGTTCTTTGTTGCTGCCAACCGAGTGGGCAGCGAAGGTGGATTTGATTTTTGCGGTTTGAGCTCAATTTGCGGTCCCGACGGAGTGATCCTTGCCAAAAGCGATGATGACCAACCTGCGATTCTGTATGCCGACGTCAATCTCGCGGACGCGCGGAACAAACGGATCGAGCGGACTCCCGGGGCACATGTGATCGATCGTTTTGAAGATCGATGTCCCGATTTTTACGGTTCGGTTGCTGCTGCTAAACCAACTGCTGCAACCCATAGCACTGACAAAACCA
>CAXBHV010000476.1:0-5860 GCA_963974855.1 uncultured Rhodopirellula sp.
GATGGGCGACGACGATATCATCACGTTGACTGATGACCAACTCGCCGATCTGCGTAGCAAGCGGATCGGATTTGTGTTTCAATCCTACAACTTGATCCAACAACTGAGCGTGGTAGAAAACATTCAAGTCCCGCTCTATTACCAAGGTCGACTGGGTGCGGCAGAGCTGGAACGGGCTAAAAAAATGGCCGCCCGAGTAGGTTTAGCGGATCGCTTGGATCATCGCCCATCTCAACTTTCCGGTGGCCAGCAACAGCGGGTTGCAATCGCGCGCAGCTTGATCAACGACCCTTTCTTCATTCTCGCTGACGAACCGACGGGTAACTTGGACTCGGTGACAACCGAAGAAATCCTCGGCATCTTTGACGAGCTAAATGAAGAAGGTCGTACGATCATCTTAGTGACTCACGAAGACGACGTTGCCGAGCGGGCCAAGCGAATCGTTCGTCTGAAAGACGGGATGCTTGATCGCGATGAATTAATCAGCGAAGAGAAACGCGCTGCAGCACGAGCCGCGCAACACGAAAACGTCGTCCAACTTCTTGCAAGGCAAACGTAATGCTTTGGTTACGCACATGGCAACTCGGTATCAAAAGCCTTTCGCTGCATCCGCTGCGAACAGGTTTGACGATGCTTGGGATCTTGATCGGCGTTTGGTCGGTCATCGTGTTGACCGCGATTAGTCAAGGCGCGAGCGATCAGGTTCAAAAGCAAATCGAGTCGCTCGGTGCAAATACCATCATCGTCCGCAGCGTGAAACCGCCAGACGAAAAGATGGCGGGCATGTCGGCAAGCAAGTATGGACTTTTGCGTAGCGATTTGGAATTGATCCTGGGCACGGTCCCCACGATCCAAGCGGCGATCCCAATCCGCGAAATTCGCCGCCAATTTAGCTACCAAGACCGTGTCTTGGATGGGCGACTTGTTGGCTGCACGCCGCTTTACGATGAAGTGAACAGTCTGGTCATCCGTAAAGGCGGGGGTCGCTTTTTGTCCGATGCCGACGGCATCCGTTCGGCCACCGTGTGCGTGATTTCCGCAGGCGTGGCGGACCGTCTGTTTCCTTTCGAGGAACCGCTCGGCAAACGGGTGTATGTCCCCGAAAGCGAAGACTTTTTCAAAATCGTCGGAGTGCTCAAAGCGAGGAACCCTTCCGCAGCGATCGGAGGATCCCTCGACTCTCAAGACTACTCTTCGGATATTTACATCCCGATTCAAACTCTGCGAAAACGAGTCGGCGACACGATTATGACACGGCGAAGTGGCCAGTTCCAAGTGGAGATTATGGAACTGAACCAAATCACGCTTCAGGTCGAGCGGGTCGATCAAGTCCGCAGCACTGCGGCGATGATCGAATACATGCTCGAACCCAAACATGCCGCAGTCAACGACATCGCTGTCGTCGTCCCCTTGGAACTGCTGGAACAAGCCCGTAATTTGCGGATGATGTTCCTGGGGATCGGTATCTTGATCGCCTGTATCTCGCTGATTGTCGGTGGGATTGGAATCATGAACATCATGCTAGCGAGCGTCACCGAACGCACTCGAGAAATTGGCATTCGTCGTGCACTCGGTGCGAAACGAGGTGACATCGTACGTCAATTCTTGGCGGAAACGCTGGTGCTTAGCTTCGCTGGCGCAACCCTTGGCATCCTGCTTGGGTTCTTAGGCCCGGCGATGTTCAGCGGATTGATGTGGGTCGTCCAGACAGGTTTCCCTGAAAAGTTTGCGGCCCTTCCCGATGCGATCCGCGAAGCGGAACCCACGATCGTCTACGGCACCATTCCGTTGGCCGTGGTGATCGCGGTCGCCGTCGGGCTGATCAGCGGACTATATCCCGCGATCCGAGCCGCACGCATGAACCCGATCGAAGCCTTGCGACACGAGTAAGTTTCCTGTCGTCGCGTTGCGACTCGGGTTCACTGTGTTTTCCCAAACCACGGACTCACGTCCGTGGCTACACCGTGTCGTCACTTCGTGACTAACCATTCGCGAAACACTGGAACAAGAACAAATCCAAAAAGGGATAGTCGAAACGTCGCATCAACAGCATAGATTGAACTGCCCAGCCATGCCCAACGCTTGGATGACAGGCTGGAAGCCTATCCCACAGGGTGCGAGGCTATTTTGCTTTGCGGGCGACGACGCGGTGGAAGTGCAAGTAGACTTCGCGATCGATCACGCGGCGTACCCCTTCAGTTAAACACGCCGGTTCATTCTCGCTTTCGCCGATCCGGATGACTTCATCTAACTTGGTTCCGGGCGAAACAGCGAAGGTGCGTTGGTTGATCGTCTGGTTGCCTGCGTCGAGCTCGGGGATGATGAAATGGCAAGTTGCGCCGAACGTCAACATGCGAGCCCCGTAGGCATCGTGATAAGGCCGAAAGCCGGGGAAACCAGGCAGCAGCCCGTGATGCAAATTGATGATCCGGCCGCCGGCGAATTGCCAGCACGTCGAGGGAGGCAGGATCCGCATGTAGCGAGCCAACACAACGTAGTCGACTTCGTAGCGATCCAACAATTCGACCATCTTGGCATCGTTGGATGCCCCCTGGCCGTCACCGATCATTTCGAACGCCGAACCAAACTCGGCGGCCAACGGAGCGAGCTTCTTGCGATTCGAGATGACAACGGGGACGTCCGCATTGATGCTGCCATCCCTTACCGCTTCGAGGATCGCCCGAGGCGTGTGCTCCAGATAAGTGCAGCAAACGGCCAAGCGGGGACGCTCAGCACGCAGCTCGCTGCTCCAAACACGAATCGCCAACCCGGTGACTTCACCGATCTGCCGCATCGCGTCGGACAATCGGTCGAATTCGGTCGCCGGGATATCGATCCGGCAAAGCATCGCAAACAGATGCTCTTCGTCGTGATCGTACATCTGGATCTCGGCAATCCGTGCCCCCTGCCCGGTCACGTGGTGAATGATCGGATCGGCCAAACCAACATTATCGGGCCCCAGTGCTGTAATCACGACTTCCACTGATTAGTCTCTCCCCTAATGTCTTCAAGCTTTTCGAGCTTGAACTATCCCCAAAACACGCCCCAACCAAATGTAGGGGCTTTGTTGAACAATCGATGCTTTGGTAGTTTCTACAACATCCAGCATCGACCTAGAACCACCAATGCCGTGAGGAGATTCGCCCAGGTGAGCACTGTAACCCAGATCCCGACCGGGAAACCCCAGATCCCCACCGGGAAACGCCGTGATCAATTCCCCGAGGGGACGAATCTGTGCGAACATTGCACGGCAAAATGCTGTCACTATTTCGCTCTGCCGATCGATGAACCGGTCAATCGCCGCGATTTTGACTTCATTCGCTGGTACCTCGTGCACCCGGGAGCCACGGTTTTTGTCGAAGGGGAAACCTGGTATTTGCTGGTTTACTCGACCTGCCAACACTTGCAAGACGATCATCGCTGCGGGATCTACGAAACGCGGCCTCAAATTTGTCGCGATTACACCACCAAAGAATGCGAATTCGAAGACGATTGGTGCTACGAAAAATACTTTGAGACCCCCGAACAAATTGACGAGTATGCCGACGCATTATTCGGACCTCAGTTCCCCGATCCTGATCGCAACGACCACGACTCGCTGCGAAGTCGTCGCCCCACCTCGCTTCCCCTGCTTTCGTAATCCATCTCACACCGATCCGAATTATGTCGCTTATCCAACCCAGAACACTCAAAGGTTTCCGTGATTACCTGCCGGCGGTGATGATCCCGCGTGAGCAATTGATGCAAACCGCTCGCGAGGTATTTCGCTCGTTCGGCTTCGCGCCGATTGATACACCCACGCTCGAACACCTGGAAATCCTGACGGGAAAAGGCAGCGACGAAACCGACCGCCAAATCTATCGCTTCCAAGACAACGGCGGTCGCGATGTGGGCATGCGATTCGACCTGACTGTTCCGTTGGCTCGCTTTGCGGCTCAGCACATCGGTACGCTCGGAACACCGTTCAAACGCTACCACATCGCTCCGGTGTGGCGAGGTGAAAACCCGCAAGCCGGCCGCTACCGCGAATTTATCCAGTGCGACTTTGACACGATCGGAACCGAATCGGTATTGGCCGACATCGAAGCGGTCGCGGTGATCAACAATCTGCTTGAAACAATTGGCTTTGACCGGTTTACGATCAGCATCAACAACCGAGCCGTTTTGACTGGCTTGCTCGACCACTTGGGATTGGCCGATCGCAGCGTCCCGGTGCTCCGCAGTCTCGATAAATTGGCCAAGATTGGCCGCGAGAAAACGATCAACGAAATGGTCACCAGCGCCGAGATCCAGCCCGCACAAGCCGAGGCGGTGCTGCAGCTTGCCGAGTGCACCGGCGAAGCGGATGCGATTTTCGCCAAGCTGACCGAGATCACCGGCGGCAACGAAAAAGCGGCTCAAGGGATTGGGCGTCTGCGAGACATCTACGAAGGCGCATTGGCGTCGGGCGTCCCGGTGCGACGGCTTCGCTTGGACGTATCAATCGCGCGTGGATTGGACTACTACACCGGCGTTATTTTCGAAACGATCCTGGATGATCTGCCAGCGATCGGCAGCGTTTGCAGCGGCGGACGCTATGACAATCTGGCCGGGTTGTACACGAAACAACACCTGCCTGGAATTGGCGCCTCACTCGGCCTGGATCGCTTGATCGCCGCGATGGAGCAATTGAAGTTGCTTCCATCGACCTCGACTCCGGCGTCGGTTTTCGTTGCCTACTTTGACGAGTCCCACCGCGACGATTACTTGCGACTGGCGAGCAATTTGCGAGCGGCCGGGATTGGCACCGAAGTCTACCCCGAAGCGAAGAAGCTCGGCGCCCAGCTAAAGTACGCAGACAGCCACGGATTCCCGTTTGCGATCATCGCAGGTGGCAACGAATGGGGCCAAGGCGAATGCCAGTTGAAACACTTGAGCACTAAAGAAGCGGAGCAAGTCTCCTACAGCCACGACAACCCGACAAAGCTCGTCGAACGACTTCGCGAATTGCTAGGGGCGTGAAATTTGCAACTTGCGTTGCGACCTACGGGCCTGCGCAACTTCACCTCCCCGAAACTTGTTTTGGGGAGGTCAGAACGAGCGGCAGCAAGTTCTGAGTGGGGCCTCGTTGTGTTAGAGATTGCAACTTGCAAACTCTGTGCAACCAAACCTCCCCGGCCGCTATCGCGGCCGACCCTTCCAGTGGGAGGGTGAATTCCGTCTTGCCGAAACTCTTGACGAGTTCCGCTACCTCAGTAATCGGATCGACGTCCCTTGGCGAACTTCACATTTTTTCGGCGAGACGCAGTAGTTCGAGCACTGCTTCGGCTGCTTCTTCGCCTTTGTTGCCAACGTTTCCGCCGCTGCGCTGCAGCGCCTGCTCGACCGTGTTACAGGTCAGCAAACCGAAACCGACCGGCGAATCCGATTCGATTGACAACCGCATCAACGCTTCGCTAACCGCGCGGTTGATGTGTTCGTCGTGAGTCGTCTCGCCCTTGATGACGCAGCCCAACGTGATCACGGCAAGCATTTTGGATTGCTTCAACATCCGCGCTGCGACTAACGGCAATTCCCAAGCACCAGGAACACGCACGACCACGACGCTGGCCTGATCGTAGCCCGCTTCGGCCAGCGTGCTTTCCGCTCCACGGACCAACGAGTCACAGATCGCTTCGTTGTAGCGACTCGCGATGATCGCGATTCTGCCCTTTGGCAACTTTCCATCCACTCCACTAAGCTCAATCGACATCCTTCAAACTCATCAAAAATTCGGCGTTGTTCTGGGTTTTTCTAAGTTGATTCGCTAAATCTTGCATTGCGTCGGCGGGCGAAAGCTCGGCCAACGCACGGCGAAGCGCCGAAATACGACGATACTCTT
>CAXBHV010000477.1:0-5858 GCA_963974855.1 uncultured Rhodopirellula sp.
CTCGCCATCGTGCTTGGTTCCGTAACCAAGTACAAACCGTACGGCGTCCCGGATCATCGTCGCGCTGAATATGACGCGATCCTGGCGAAGCTTGCTGCCGAGGCCAAGGAGATTGCCGAAGCGAAAAAAAGCAAAAACCCAGTCGCCAAAGTCGAGCAAACGGAATTTGATTTTGGATTGCTCGATCCTGGAACCCAGGGGGCAACTCACGACTTCGTCATTTATAACGAAGGACAAGACGAACTCTTACTGACCTCCGCAGGCAGCAGTTGCAAATGTACCGTTGCCAAGATCGAAGACCGCATTGTTCCCCCCGGTGAATCCCGCCCCGTCACCTTGGTCTGGAATGTCGGCGAGGATGTCAGCGACCAATACGAGCAGGTCGCGATCATTGAAACGAATGACCCTCGAAATCCGAGTATCGAATTCACGGTGCGAGGAAAAGTGCGATCGGCATGGGCGGTGAACTCCGACACGCTTATCCATCTAAAAGGCAGCGCCGACAAACCCATCGAAGCCTCATGCGTACTGTACAGCCAAGTGTTTGACGACTTTGTCATTCTGGAAACCGAAACATCCAGCGGAGCGATCGAGGTTGCGACTGAACCGCTTCAGCCGCTTGACCTGCATTGGCTGCAGGGACGTTGCGGCTACAAGCTAAATGTGAAATACCGTTCGCCCACCCAACGCACGGGAGCATTTCAAGAGGCGATCCGCGTTTGTGTGCTCGATACACAAACGACGCAAACCGAATGGATCGATCTGCCGGTCAGTGGAACGATCGGCAAACCATTGGTCTTTCACGGCCCTGAACTTGATTCACAAGGATTGGACCTGGGCACCGTCGAGGTAGGCGATCCCAAAGAATGGTCCTTTTTTGTGCGTTTTCGCACTGAAACCAGCGTGACCGAAGCGAGGGTGACCGATATTGCTCCGCTGGGCCTGACGGCGGTCCTCGAACCGGTCACGCGAGTCAAGAACACGTTTCGCGTGACGATCAAGTTGGCCGATGACGCCAGACCGCACCGATTCTATTTTGACAAACAGGGTTACATCGAAATCGCTAACAAGGAGGATCCTGGGCAGAGCGACTGGATGCCCCTTTCTGGCCAGATCATCACGCCCGCCGCAAAGGGGCTGGTGGGCCGCTGATTTCGGTCTTAGATCGAAGCGAAAGTCGCCAAGATCTTCGGCCCTCCCCGAGTCCAGTAGCGAAACTTTTCGCGAGTTTCGCCACTGCATTCCAACTCCACTCTTCCTTGTTGGGGCGGAATCCTGGTCGGGATTGCCCGCCCGAGCCGAATTTCTCTGGCGATCGCCCTGATTTTCACTGCGAAACCCGTGAATTCGGCTTCGCAAGGGGCATCGGACCGCCGAAGATGCCTACCGCACGGGATGGACATGCGGGTATCTTAATGGCATGTTCGCAGAAATTAGCCAGATCCGCTTATCGCCACCCGTCGTGCTGTGGCTCGTGTTTTCGTTAATTGCGGCAATGCTATTATTTTCGGGGCTCCATCGTCGCCGGTCTCGGCTGACCGACGCCCTCCGATCCTTCGTGCAGCGCAACCAAGACGCTGGCAGCAAAACCGAAAAAGAGAAATCAAAAAAGAAGACATGAGCAAAGTTTTTATCCACACCGTTGGCTGTCAGATGAACGTGCTTGACAGCGAGATGGTTATCGCCGACCTGAAGCGACACGGTTATACCGTCGTGGATTCGCCCTTGGATGCCGATTGCGTGCTGTACAACACGTGCAGCGTTCGCGAGCATGCCGAGGACAAAATTTACAGCGCTTTAGGTAAAATCCGTGCTGCCAAAGAAGCCGACCCCAGCAAAATGATCGGGGTGATGGGATGCATGGCGCAGAAGGACCAGGAGATAATCTTCAAACGTGCTCCGTATGTCGATATGGTCGTCGGCCCCGGACAATTGCACACGATTCCTGAGTTATTGCAGCGAATTGGACGCGGCGAAGGCCGACAGCTCGCTGTTTCTCTATCACGGACCGATGGATCGCAAGCGACGATCGCGCGGAGCCATGAGACATTTGACCCGCTCCGCGATCCGACGATGCGGCCCACGCCGTTCCAGGCTTACTTGCGAATTCAAATCGGCTGCGACAAGTTTTGTACCTACTGCGTCGTGCCCAACACACGGGGTCCCGAACAAGGACGACCGCCTGCACAAATCTTGTCCGAAGCTCGTATTTTGGCTGAACAAGGATGTCGCGAAATCACGCTGCTGGGACAAACGGTCAATAGTTACCGCTATCGCGATGGCGACCATACCACCGACATGTCGTCGCTGCTCGAAGAACTGCACGAGGTTGACGGGATCGATCGCATCAAATTTGTGACGAACTACCCCAAAGACATGACCGAGCGGTTGTTGACGACGGTGCGTGATTTACCGAAATGCTCGCCCTACCTTCACGTTCCCGCACAAAGCGGTTCCGACGTGGTGCTGAAGCGAATGAAGCGTGGGTACACCATCGCTGACTACATGGAAATGTTCGAGCGAATCGAACGAATTTTGCCTGAAGCCGCCGTCAGCAGCGATTTCATCGTCGGTTTTTGTGGCGAAACCGAAGAAGACTTTCAGAAATCGATCGCCTTGATTGAGCGTTGCCGATTCAAGAACAGCTTTATCTTCCAGTACAGCGTGCGTCCAGGAACGCAGGCTTTCAAACGCCTCGAGGACGACATCCCGCACGACGTCAAAGTCCGCCGTAACAACGAGTTGCTGGCGGTCCAAGATGCGATCGCCAAAGAAGACAACCTGAAATTGGTGGGCAGCGTCGTTGAGGTGTTGGTGGAAGGTCCTAGCAAGAAGGCGGCGAAAGCGGACCCCGAGGCGAATGTCGTGCAAATGGTCGGCCGCACACCGTGTGATCGAATCGTTGTTTTCGACGGCAATCGTCGCCAAGCCGGCCAATTCATGAAGATCGCGATCGATGACGCACTTGTCCACACGTTGATTGGTCGAGTACAAACGGTCGATGTCGTTTCGATTGATCTCGCCAGAACCTAAAACGGCACCACTACATTTCCGGCTCAACTGATCCGACGCACTATCTGAAACTCACCTCGAAGGGATTGCCCTGAATACGTTGTCCACCTCGACCGAATCCATCCATATCGAAAAACTTGATAACGGGATGGCGGTCCTTGTTCAATCCATGCCATGGCTGCGAACCGCAGCGTTTTCGTTATCGTTGCGAGGCGGCGTCAACGCCGAAGCGGATGACGATGCCGGACTCGCGTCGATGGTTTGCGAGATGGTCCAGCGCGGCGCGGGAAATTACAGCAGCCGTGATCTGGTCGCGGTCCAAGACAATCTTGGGATGGATCGTTCGTCCGGCGTTTCGACCTCGGCCGTTTCGTACGGCGGATCGATGCCCGCGGATTCACTGCAGGCCGCACTGGAGCTGTATGCCCACATCGTACGTCGCCCCCACTTGCCCGCCGATCAGCTTGACGATGCCAAGTTGATGGCGATGCAAGAGCTGCGAGCGATCGAAGACGAACCGACCCAGCGAGTGATGATCCGGTTGCGTGAAATGCAATACGGAAAACGACTCGGTCGCAACAGCCACGGCACGCAGACCAGTTTGGCAAAGATCACGCCGGATCACGTTCGCGAGTTCTACACATCGCATTATCACGCAGGCGGTGCGATCTTGGCGGTCGCAGGCAAGTTGGATATCGATGAAGTCGTGGGCTGGGCTAAACAGAATTTTGGCGACTGGAAATCGGGCGAGATCGCTACGACGGCGAAGTTTGAAGGCACCGCCGGTCAAGAGCATATCGATTCTCCCTCGAGTCAAACGCACATCGGTTTTTCCTTTAACGGAATTCCCTTTGGGCACGCCGACTACTTCAAACTGCGTGCGGCAATCGGGATTCTCAGCGACGGAATGAGTAGCCGCTTGTTTGATCGCGTACGAGAACAACGAGGACTCTGCTACACAATCACCGCAGGCTGCCATTCACTCGAACAGTTGGGGGCAGTGTTTGGCTACGCCGGAACCACACCGGAACGGGCCCAGCAAACCTTGGATGTGACGCTCGGCGAATTCAAAAAATTCACCGAGGACCTCAGCATCGATGAACTCGAGCGTTGGAAGGTACGCATCCAAAGCAACTTGATCATGGAACAAGAATCGAGCGCATCACGTGCATCGTCGATCGCTTCGGATTACTTTCAACTCGGCCGCGTACTTACCACAGCGGAATTGGAACAGATCATCGAGTCGTTGACGCTTGACGAGGTCAAGTCCTATTGGTTGGACCATCCTCCGGGCGACTATCGCATCATCACGCTCGGCCCCAAAAAGCTTTCCGCACCGCAATAATTTCCGGTCGCCGCTGTCAGCTCCTTCAACCCGCTTTCCTAAAGTTCAATTTCAAAATGGCGCAGTTCCGACACCACACGCTTGCCAACGGACTCCGCATTGCAGCGGAGATTGACAATCGCTGTTATTCCGCAGCAATAGGCTATTTTGTTCGCGCAGGATCTCGCAACGAAACCGACATCGAATCGGGGTTAAGCCATTTCCTAGAACACATGATGTTCAAGGGAACCCGGAAGCGAAGTGCCGCCGATGTGAATCGTGAACTCGACGAACTCGGTGGCCAAAGCAATGCCTACACGACCGAAGAGCAAACGGTTTACTACGCCACCGTATTGCCGAAATTTCAAGACCGGATCATCGAACTGCTGACTGATATGCTCAGCCCGTCACTGGACGCCGGCGAGTTTGAAACCGAGCGACAAGTGATCTTGGAAGAGATCGCCAAGTACGAAGACCAACCTCCGTTTGGCGCCTTCGAACGCGTGATGGAGCGTCACTTTAGCCCGCGAGGCCTCGGACGCCGTGTGCTTGGAACGAGCGAGTCGATTGAATCGATGCGTGTCGAGACGATGCGTGACTATTTCAATCGTCGTTATCGTGGCGAAAACATAGTGTTGGCTGCGACGGGCAATGTTGACTTCGATGCGTTGGTTGCCGCGGTCGAGGATCAAACTCGCGATTGGGCGGACCGCCCCTGCAAGCCCGAACCACCGGCAGACGACCCGCAAACGCTGCCGGACGGGATTTTGATGGATGCGGAACTCGATATCGAAGATGCCGCGCAAGCATATTTCGTGCAGATGAGTCCAGGACCAAGCATGGCCAGCGAGGATCGCTACGCGGCACGCATCCTGGCCTCGATCGTGGGTGACGAAGGAGGCAGCCGACTGTTCTGGGACTTGATCGATACCGGACGCGCCGAAGCAGCAACGGTGTGGCCGCAAGAATTCACCGATTGCGGCGCGTGGTTCGCCTACTTGGTTTGCGAACCAAGCGAGATGGAAGCCAACCGCAAATGGATGGCCGATGTGCTTCGCCGCACCGCCGCAGAAGGGGTCACAAGCGAGGAACTTGAGCAAGCCGTGAACAAGGCCACCGCAGCCTGTATCATGCAAAGCGAACGGCCCAGCAACCGACTGTCCAGTGTCGGCAGCCGATGGCTGATCCGCAACGAGTACGCCAGCACCGACGATCTGCTAGAGCGATTCCGCAGAGTAGACCAGCAAGCGGTCGCAGAGGCGGCTAAAAAATATCTCTGCCAAGAGACGACTGACGTGTTGGCGACGGCTAGCGAAGCGGCGGTTTAGGTCACGCTGAAATGATTTCACAACCCGCAGCGTAAGCGAGGACAAACGGACCTTGATTCGGTCCCTCGCTGACGCTTGGGGTTATGATTTGACGGAAAATACGGCAATAGCGCAATTTCAATGAACAGCAAAAAAAAACGCAGTTCCGATCGGAACTGCGTTTTTGAGTATGACGATTGTCGAAAATGATGGAA
>CAXBHV010000478.1:0-5856 GCA_963974855.1 uncultured Rhodopirellula sp.
CCAAACCACTACGTTCAAGAATTTCTCGTCCGCGATCCGCATCACTCACCAGAAAACGTACGAACGCGCATTCCGCAGCATCGCTGATCGAGAGTGCACAAATGCGGATCCCGGTCCCCTCGAACCGTTTGACCACCTCTAAAAGCTGGCCAACGCGATTTTCCAGGAAAACCGTGAACTGGCGAAGTGCCGGATAATTTCGACCACGCGCGGTCTGATATGCGGTCACTGAATCGGATCCATCGCCAACGCTCATCGCAAGCTCGTTTTTGTGCGTGATTACTGATAGAAAATCAAGAAGAAGTGTACGCTTCGACCACATTCGCGGTCAATCATCGCCAATTCTGGGCTCAACACCGAGACGACACCGAATTGTCGAATTCAGGCCAATTTCGCACGGTTAAACGGATAAACAGGAAGCTTGATGGATTCAGATCTACTGAAAAGCGGCTCAACTCACCAAATCGAAGTTCGCGTCGAATACAACGAAACCGATGGACAGAAACGCGTCCATCACGCCAATTACCTAAATTATTTCGAGCGAGCGCGGGTCGAAATGCTGCGTGCAGGCGGGGTCAGCTACAAGCAATTTGAAGCTTCCGGCCGGATGCTAGTTGTCACCGAAATGAATATTAAGTATTTCGCGGCGGCAGAATTTGACGATGTTCTTACCGTGACAACCACGCTGGTGGACGCAAAAAAAGTCCGGCTCTATCACACATATCGCATCCAGAGAGGCGATCAATTGGTGGTCGAAGCGACCTCGACGATCGCCTGTGTCGATGAAAACGGACGCCCCTGCCGGTTTGCCTGATCCCCCAGAACGATGCTCCGCCCCCACCCATTTGCAACAAAATCGAGACTTCTGGTCCCATTTTTAGACGAAATTTGGCGAACACGGCTGATTCCGCGGCCCTAACCGCTAAATTATGCTGGATTGACCCTGCGAATCTCGTACAATGATCAGCAGTGTGATCTCGATCACATCCTACCCACCCCCCTCAACATCGCACTGCTTCGATTCCTACCCGAATCGTGAAATGTCCGCCGACGCCACTAGGTCGGTGACTAGCGATTGTTTCCCCGTCCCACCCAAATAATTCATTGCATTTTCTCTCAATGTCGTTTCGCGCGATCATGTTTCTGGTGAGCATTGCCCTATGCTTTTCGGGGACTCGGACTGCCGTTGCTCAACAAGCCCCCACTGCTGAAAAAGTCGCTGACCAACACGAAAACGTCTCCGCGGATCTGCAAGCTTCGGTCGAATCGTGGAAAAACACCGGCTGGCCGCTCGTCGAACGTCTGTGCGTGGATTGCCATGGTTCCGAAGACGGCGACGCAGGGCTCAATCTAAACATCTACAAAGATATCCAGTCGATCGACGCGGACCTCGGATCGGTCGAACGAGTGTTAGAGATCGTTCGTTTCGGTGCAATGCCTCCAGAGGACGCCGATCTCCCAAGCGACGAAGAACGCAAGGCTTTGGTCGAGTCGCTCGAACAGATCCTTTACAGCGTCGCTTGCAATTCGCGTCGTGCCCCGAGCAATGCAACCACTCGCCGACTGAACCGATCCGAGTACAACAACACCATTCGCGATCTGTTTCACATCGACCTTCGCCCGGCCGATGCGTTTCCGTCGGATGAAGTGGGCGGTGGCTTTGACAACAATGGTGACGTTTTAACATTGTCCCCCTTGTTGATGGAAAAGTATTTCGAAGCGGCCGAAGAAGTCGCCTCCCATGTGATCATCGATCCGGCGACGCTTCCCAAACTGGATGCCGATCTCGCGAGTGATCGTTTGTATGTTCGTGGTGAATCGAAGACGGGAAGTTTCAATGGTCGCTTCCTTGCCCCCGACGCCTACGTGTGGACCGAAGTAGACGTTCCTGTCGATGGCGAATACTCGGTACGTCTCTATGGCGGAGTCACCGACGAAAAAGCCAAACCGGCACAATTTGGCATTTTTGGCAACGATGGAATTTTGCTCGCCAAATACAAACTCAAATACTTCGGCGGCAGCGGTGGCAGTCAGAGCGAAGAACAACGCTTCCAACTTAAAAAAGGCTCGTATCGATTCCTAATTTCACCGCTTGCGGACGACGCCGAGGTGGGAAAAACAAAGTTCAAGCAACATGGCGAATTGACCAAAGAAGTGATCGCCAAGCAGCACGCCGACAGCAAGAAGGCGTTGCAGCCGAGTGGCAAGTTCGAAATGGACAAGTATCCTCACATGGTCCGGCGTCTTAGCTTCGACGGACCGCGAGGATCGCGAAAAGACGAACTGCCGAAATCGCATTTGGAAATCGTTCGCAAAACAGCCAGCTATGACAGTGGCAAAAAACAGTGGAAGAATGTGGTCGAATCGGCAAGCGAATGCCTAAAACCACTGATGCGACGCGCATTTCGCGGGCCGGTCACTGACGCCGAAGTCAAGCAATTTGCTTCCCTAGTCGAAATCGCCACCAAGCGAGACGAAACCTACTACCGCGGCCTGCAAATTGCGGTCACTGGGATTTTGATGTCGCCTCGATTCCTGTTTCGTGTCGAAACACCTGCGGATGTTCAAAACGCAGAGGGTAAACCCGCTGAGACCAAACTGACTCAGCATCAACTTGCCACGCGGTTGTCCTATTTCTTGTGGAGCAGCACCCCGGACGAGGCGTTGTTGAAGGACGCCGACGAAGGCAAGTTGCAAGGAAAGGCAGTCGAAGATCACGTTCGCCGCATGCTGAAGGATGATCGAGCCAACGCACTCGGAAGCGAATTCGCAGCACAGTGGCTGGGACTCCGCAATCTGAATGGGCATGAAGCCGATGAAAAGCTCTTCCCCAAATTCAATGACTCGCTTGCCAATGCGATGTCCGAGGAAACTGAGCGATTGTTCATGCATCTGGTTCGCGAGAATCGTCCCACACACGAACTACTGACCGCAGACTACACGTTCCTGAATCCGCAACTCGCGGGGTTCTACAAAACCGAACATAGTGGCAAGGAACAATTCGAGCGAGTGTCTCTCAAGGCAACACCTCGCCGCGGAGTTCTTTCACACGCCAGCGTCTTGACGCTGACGAGCAATCCCAATCGCACGTCACCGGTGCAGCGAGGAAAATGGATTTTGGAGAACATTCTCGGCACGCCGCCACCGGATCCTCCGGCGGGTGTACCGGAGCTAGAGGAAACGCAAACAGCGGACGCCAACGCGTCGTTTCGCGAACAGCTCGAAATCCACCGTGCCGATCCAAGTTGCGCAGCGTGTCACCGCGTGATGGACCAACTTGGCTTCGGATTGGAACAATTTGATGCCGTCGGTCAATTTCGTGAATCGACGGCCAAGTCGAAAATTGACGCTTCGGGCGAACTGCCTGGCGGTCGTCGTTTTTCGGGTGCCGCCGATTTGGCCGAGATGCTCGGCAATAGCGAGAAAGATGCATTCGCCAGAACCGCAATTCGTCGTCTATTGACCTTTTCACTCGGTCGTGAACTGTCGCCTGCGGATCGCTGTGTGATCGAATTGATCGCAAAAAACACGGCAAAAGAAGAATATCGCTTCACGGACTTAATTCTTGAAGTGGTGCGTAGTAGTCCCTTTCAGAACCACTTGCGTTCCAACTAAAATAAACTCTCGGAGGAGAATACGATGAGCCAGCCAATCAATCGACGAACAATGCTTCGCGGTGCCGGACTTGCCATGGGGCTGCCGCTGCTTGAATCGATGACTCCGTTTGCGCGGAACGCGTTTGCAGCCAGTGCAACCGCTGCGACCGAGAAGCCGGTTCGCATGGCGTGCATTTTTTTTCCCAACGGGGTGATCGTGCCGGAATGGAAACCGACCGGCAGCGGCGATGATTGGCAACTATCGCCAACGTTGAAACCGTTGGCGGCATTGAAATCCAAGATCAACGTGATCTCGGGGCTCGCGCACGACAACGGCCGGGCACACAAAGTTGGTGCAGGCGATCACGCTCGCGGCGGTTCGACGTTCCTTACCGCCGCTCGCCCTGTGAAAACCAGCAGCAACATTAAACTTGGTATCTCGGTCGATCAAGTCGCAGCCAACCAATTGGTGGGCAAGACGACATTGCCATCGATCGAACTCGGTTTGCAAGGAAGCCGAAATGCAGGGAGTTGTGACAGCGGATACAGCTGTGCCTATTCGTCAAACGTCTCGTGGCGTAGCGAATCGCAACCGATGCCCAAAGAAGTCAGTCCGCGGATGGCATTCGAGCGAATGTTTGATTCCGGCAGCGACTCGGCACGCCGGGAACGCGATTTTTATCGCAAGAGCATCTTGGATGTGGTGTCGGCCGATGCCAAACGACTGACGAAAAACGTGGGGCGTTCGGACCAACGCAAACTCGACGAATATTTCACCAGTGTGAGTGAAATCGAAGCGAGGATTTTGCGCAGCGAACAAGCGGACCGTGCGGCGATGCCGGATTTGGACGTTCCTTATGGGCGAGTCGAGGCGTTTCGTGAACATGCACGGCTAATGTTCGACATCATGGCCGTTGGGTTCCAGACCGATACAACGCGAGTGGCTACGTTGATGCTTGACTCTGCCGGAGGCAGTCGTCGTTACTCGGAAATCGATGTTAAAGAAGGGCATCACCAACTGAGCCATCATCGCAACCAAGAAGAGCAAGTGGCTCAGCTGAAAAAGATCGATCGCTACTTGGTCGAGCAATTCGCCTACTTCCTCGAGCGACTCGAGTCGATTAAGGAAGGCGAAGGCACATTGCTGGATCAGTCGATGGTGTTGTACGGCAGCGGGATCAGTGATGGAAATCGCCATCGCCATGAAGACTTGCCGATCGTGCTCGCAGGGAGCGCTGGCGGGCAAATTCGCACTGGACGTCACATCGAAACGAAGTCCGAGCGTCCGATGGCGAATCTATTCCTGTCGATGCTCGATAAAATGGGAACGCCTGCCGAATCGATTGGCGACAGCAGCGGTCGACTCGAAGAGTTGGCGTAGTTTCGCCACGTTGCCAGCGGGAAATTGAAATTAGCGCCGGGTCACGAACCAGCCTTCGGGCGGATCAGGCAAGTTGAATGCCTTGTGGTATTGCCGCTGGGCACGTTCGATCCAAACCGATGTCCGCTGGTACATCGGCAATGGGTACTGCCGGACCGCTTTGCGAGCGAGTTGTTTCGCACGCGAAAAATCTTGCGAAGCGGCGGCGGCCAATGCCAAGTTGTGCGTTGCGGCCGCCTGCATCGGATGCTCCTCGGCCGCCTTGGTCCAGTACTTGGTCGCTTGCTGCCAGTCACCTTGTCGCGCCGCAGCGTTGCCACGCAGCACATCCGACTTTCCAAGCGTCAGCATCGGGGAGGCAAGTGAGACCGTTTCTTGGTCAAGCGATGGGGCCAATAATCGGTAGGATTCACGCACTGCGGCGGCAACCATTTGTTCTTCGGGATCCGTGATCAGGGCCAAGTCGGGATACCGTTTCACCGCCGCGTCACGTTCCACCACCACCGGTTTACCGCCCGAGGCGGAATGGCCATCGATCGCGGTCAAACGCCACGAGATGGTCAGCTTGTCGGGGTCGGCCGGGCGTGTTCCATGAGTCCGTTCGGCCAACACTTCACCGCGAAGCAGATAGTCGTATCCCTCGCGTCGAGCGACCGAAGCAAGCGCGACATCACTCGATTCATCATCTGTCGCCGCGACCAAGCGGATCGCCGATTTCTGTTGCAGTGTTTCCGTGTCGACGAGATTAAGTTCGCGCCCATCATCGGTGGGGGCCGAGGCAACAAACTGCTTTTGTATCTTTTTCGCGATTTTCTCGGGGCCTACCACTTGGGAAACGGCAACCCGTTTGCCAACGGTGGATTGCAACGTCGGGGGCGT